>NZ_JALCZP010000049.1:0-4243 GCF_023555435.1 Polaribacter sp. Z014 | reverse complement strand
CTCACTTGGGAAATTCCTCCGGAATTTCGCCGTTCGTGTTTTATTTACTAAATTCACTGCTTAAACAACGCAACAAAGCTTATACATCAACGTTAGGGGTAATTAAAAAAAACTACTGAAAGATAAAAATAGATGATTACAACTTCAAAAAAAATTAATTACTTTTATATTGATGAATCCGGAAGCATTAATAACGATTCTGATATTTTTATTCATGGATGTATTAAAACGGATTCTCCTAATACCATAAGTACAGCTCTTGAAAAATTGAAAAAAGAATTAATTGATAGCTTGTATTATGAGGAATTTGCTGAGAGAATAAAAAAAGAAGGATTTCATGCTACAGAAAACAATATGGATATGAGAGCTGATGTATACAAACTATTACCTCTCTTAGATTATAGATCATACTTTGTAATTTTAAATAAAAAAACTGATTATTTCAAAAGTTTACAAAACAAAGAAGAACACGAAATATTTTCATTTTGTTTGAGAAAGTTATTAATGGATAGAATTATAAAAAATAAAGGAGATAAAAATATTTTTATATTTGAAACAATAAAAATATCAAAAAAGCCTTTGATAACAATCCTAAAAGAAATATTTGACAATTTAGATAAAGACCATGACTGTGAATATAAAATAGTAGGAAAAGATGAATTAAACATGGGTATAATTGATTATTTAAATTTTGTTTTTCATCATTTATTAACATCAGAAAAGATAATGAATAGAATGAAACAAAATTTTGATATCTTAGCACCAAAGATTGCGGTAATTAATTTACTACACAGTAACATTTATTTGAGTAGAAAGAAAAAAGCAGAGTTTCAAATCAATCTAGACAATTTAAATAAACAGTTTAGTGAGCAGCCAAGGTAATTAATCGAATATGACTTCGTATTCGGCTTATGACATTACTATCTATCTTACCTTGGCTCTCACTTTTTAATCATATGAATTATAAAAATATAGAAAACACATCTCAGTTAGCGAATTATTTACGTTGTAATATCAGTTTTCTTGAAAATGCAATAAACAAAGAATACAATATTATAGACCTGAAAAAAGAAGAAAATCGTACTTCAGATTATCTTCTTGGTGATAATGATGAAATATATGTTGATAAATTTTATATCAAAAAGAAAGGGAAATTAGGTGGATTTAGAGGTGTACATTCAATTTCTAACTTTCAACTAGAAAGTACCTTAAAAATTTTAAATAATTATTTATCTGAAATCTTTTTACCTCAAGATTGTGTACATGGTTTTATCAAAGGGAGAAGCACTAAAACTAATGCGAAACCTCATTTAAAAAAGAAAATACTTCTTTCATTAGATATAAAAAATTATTTTGAATCTGTATCTGTAAAAATGATTTCTGAAAGTCTTACAACAATAGGATTTCATGAAAACATTGCTAAAAACATAGCAAATTTAGTGACAATCAATGGATATTTAGTACAAGGATTTTGTACAAGCCCAACTATAGCAAATATAGTTACTGATAAATTTGACAAAGAAATCATCAAGCTTTGCGGAATAAATGTAGTATATACGAGATATGCAGATGATTTAAGCATATCATCAGATAAAGAAGTCCCAGAAATTAGTGAAATTGAAGATTTAATGATTAAGTATGGTTTCGAACTCAATGAAGAAAAGACAAATAAAGTAAAAAGAGGACATTATCAATTTGTAACGGGACTAACAATTTTTGATGATAAAACACCAAGAATCCCAAAAAAGATAAAAAGAAATCTAAAATTAGAAATTTATTATATTAGTAAATTAGGTTATAAAAAACATGCAATAAGAAGAGTAAAAAATACTCAAATTGAATATAGCTCTAGTGAATTTAAAAACGAAGTTAGCGAAGAGATTCTTAAAACTCAACATCGTCTTTTTGGTTGGATTCATTACATAATGTCAATTGAACCAATTTTCGGAAAAAAAATGTATGACATATTAATTAAATGCAAAAAAGAATACATAACACCTGAAATGTATTTAAAACATTATAATTTATAGAATAAACTACCCCTAACACCGTGTAAAAAAAATTGCTGGTTTTAGCTTACTTACGAAAATCCTCGCGGATTTTCTTGGTTTGTGTATTATTTACTAACTTTATTGCTTAAAACACGCAACTTTCCTTACACAACAACGTTACCACCAATTAGAAAATGAAATTCGCTACAATAATATTTACATTATTTTTAATATTAAGTTGTAATCAAAACACGAAAAACAATAACCAAATGGGAATATTTGACAAACTTTTTGGAAAGAAAGAACTACCAAAAACTTATAATCAAGAAATTGAAAAAACGAGTGAAATGTTAGATGAAACAATATTCTGGAATATTGTGAATTTATCCGTTAAGAATACAAATAATCAAGATTCTCAAGAAAGATTTTTAGTAAAAGAAATTGAAAAATTGACACCAAAAGAAATCATTGGTTTTCGATTAAGAACTGACAAATTCCTTTATGACACATATAATTCGGAAATGTGGTGTGCTGGATATATAATGAATGGTGGATGTTCTGATGATGGTTTTGAGTATTTTAGAAATTGGGTAATTTCAAGAGGAAAAGAAACCTATTACAAAGGAAAAGAAAACCCTGATAGTTTAATTTCTGAATTTATAGAAGGAGAAGATTATTATGATTTTGAAAGTTTTTGGTATGTTGCATTAACAGCATTTGAAAATAAAACAGGAAAGGAATTGTATGATTATATTTCTGACGATTTTAAAACAAATGAAGGAAATTATCAGAATTTTGAATTTACTTGGAGCGACGAAAAACCTGAAACAATGAAAGTGATTTGTCCAAAATTATTTGAGAAAATGTGGAAATAAAAAACTGGTGGTAACACCGTATAAACTTTATTGCTGGTTTTAGCTCACTTGGGAAATTCCTCCGGAATTTCGCCGTTCGTGTATTATTTACTAAATTCACTGCTTAAACAACGCAACAAAGCTTATACAACAACGTTGGCAATAATTTAAAAAAAATGAAAATAGAATTTTATAAGAGCTTAAAAGATAAAGAAAGTCACTTTTCGACCCAAAATATAGATTCAAAAGAAGATCTTGATTCTTTCATCAATGATTGGGAAACTAAAGAAAATCAAATTTTCAGAGGGGTAAATAACGCTAGTTTTAAATTATATAATTCTTCACAAAGATTTTGGATAGGCGAAGAACTTCAAAAATTAGGAAAATCATATCCTGATTTTATTAAAGAGCAAATAGAGAATGCTAAAAAATTTCAAAATAACGTATTGGAAAAGTTTTATAAATCGTTTGGACACGAAGCTTATGATTTATCTGTTTTAAGTTTTTTACAACATTACGGAGCTCCTACTCCTCTGTTAGATTTTAGCTATAACTTAAATACGGCTTTATATTTTGCAACTGAAAACACTCCTGTAAATCATATAAAAGATGATATAGATAATTACATATCGATATATGCGATTGATTTGTCTAAAACAAAAATGTTTTTCCCTTCTTTAATAGACCATTTATCATCAAATACAAGAAATATAAACGAAATTTTAGAAAGATATAAAGGAGAAAATATTGATACTTCTGGAGTTACCGAGCCTTTAAAAAAATTAAGTTATTCATATTTTGAAAAATTAAGTCTTTTTTACATTCCAGGATATAGTGAAGATGGTTATGAATTTGAAATTCCTGAATTAAAAGATTTTAAATTAATATTTAATCAACAAAATTTAAATATAATTAATCAAGAAGGATTATTTGTTTATAATTCAGATGAAACACATCCTTTAGAAGACTATTTTACTGATGATAATGATGGTTTCCAAAAAACATTTGTTTTACCAAAAATAAAATGTTGGAATATTCATAAAAGTTTCCAAGACTATATTATATCTAATTTAAACAAAGCTAAACCTTGTCCTGTCAACAAAGCATTTATTTATCCGCAAGAAGAGATGATAGCTTCAGATTCATTTAAAAAATTTAAAACAAACATATAAAACTATTGCCAACACCGTGTATAATTAATTGCTTGGTTATCGCCTACTTACGAAAGTCCTCGCGGACTTTCTATCTGTGATTTATTTGCTAACTTTAGTGCTTGAAACACGCAACTAACCATACACAAAACCGTTGTAAAAAACTTGCTGAAAGTATAATTTAAGAACAAAAGTCATTTTAAAATACATTTAGCTTTAAAAGTCTGAAAACTAAAAGGCGGAAAAA
>NZ_JALCZP010000048.1:0-4421 GCF_023555435.1 Polaribacter sp. Z014 | reverse complement strand
TTCTGCTAAAGCAGCTCTAACATCAACAGCATTTCTATAAATTAAACTTTTGCAACACTTTACTAAATCTAACTTCAATAAATTCGATTGCCTCATTTACAAATCTTATTAACTTATTAATGACATCAAAAATAGAACGGACTTAAAAACTTTAAAAAGATTGCTAAAACTGATAAACAAATGGAGTTAGAGAATACTTGGCAAGGGAAAGATTATAATCCTTATCCGAAAAATTGAATAAAGAAAACACGCTAATTACAGCTTAAAGACAACAAAAAAAAGCTAATTTGGTTTAATTCTAAATTTAAAAAAAACTAACTTCGTTAACTTCTGATATAAAACATTGAAACGATTTGATATCATTAGAGTTGTATGCAAGTGTGGAGGAACATCTGTCAAATAATCGGATTGTTAAAGGAATAAAGCCTTCACTAGCACATTTTAAAATGATAGAACTATCAACTTGAAATAAAATTTGTAAAAGAGCAGGTTTGACCAATACAAATTAGCATTATTTAATTCTCCCGAATTTCTAATTCCTCTACCCTTTATTTGATAAACTCTTCCCTATTTTTTACTATGGCAGGTACGTGAGGTACGATCCAATCTGCTAAATCGACTAATTTTTTCAAAAAGATAGAGCCTTGATCAGTTAAGTTATACTCTACCCTAATAGGTACTTCTGGATAAACAGTTCTTTTTACATGCCCATCTCTTTCTAGAGTTCGCAACGATTTAGTCAGCATTTTAGGAGATATGCCTACCACACTTCTTTTTACATCTGCAAAACGGAGCACTTTGTGTTTTCCAAGAACTAATACTATCATCATAGTCCATTTATCCAACATTGTAGCTAATACATCTTTTATTGGACATACTTCTGATGGATTTTCTACATCCAAATTAGCCAACATCTCTTGCATTCTTTTGTCATTCATACTACTATATTTCTATTTAACTTTTATAAAAAATAGGATTTACCAATCATAACTAACTGATTTACAAAAGTACCTAATATATACTAAGGCTACAAAGGTAACTTAAAATCGATTAATCGCTATAATTTACAAGTCACTAAATTTTTCTTGAAAAAAAGTTTATTTTTTTTTAACGCTAAAGTCTTCACATCAACAACACTATCCTTTTGTATACTTGCTAACCTAAACGTAACGTATTGTACAACAGTAGTATCTTTTGTATACTTGAATCATATTAGAAACTAAAACTTCATCACTGAAGAAAAAAATAGAAATTATGAATACAATAAAGAAAGTAAGCTTAGCACCGAAAACAATAGAAACTGCAAACACGTTATCAAGCTCCATTTTAGAAACCTCTAAAAAAAGAGCTGGAATGATTGCCAATATGTATGCCACCATGGCAAATAACGATGCGTTACTTGATGCCTACACCTACGCTTATGATTCGTTTAGAAAAAATGCAGGTTTTACTCCACAAGAACAAGAAGTTATATTTTTATCTATGAATTATGAAAATGGATGTGAATACTGTATGGCTGCACATAGTGTTATTGCAGACCGAATGTCTAAAGTCCCTAAAGAAGTAACTGATGCAATACGAAATAATACAGAAATTCCTGATGAGAAATTGAAGGCATTAAGTTTATTTTCTAAAATAATGATAGAGAAACGAGGCTATCCTTCAGAATTAGATATTGAAAACTTTTTGAATGTAGGCTATACAAAAAGTCATATTCTTGGTGTTATTACAGGGGCAGCTGTTAAAACAATGAGTAACTACACAAATCACATCTTTGATATCCCAGTAGACAAAGCATTTGAAAGCAGAGCTTGGACTAAAAACTAATTTTAAACTAGAAAAAATGTCAGATAAGATAAAAATAAACATCGTTTCAGATGTGGTTTGCCCCTGGTGTCTTATTGGATACAAAAGACTTCAGCAAGCCATTACCGAAATGGAATTACAAGATAAAGTAGAAATCATATGGGAACCTTTTGAATTAAACCCAGGTTTGCCTGCAGAAGGCATAGATCAATATCTATACAGGTCGCAAAAATATGGAGCAAGCAAAGAAGAAACAGATGTACATAAATTACGCTTAGCTGCTATGGCTGAGGCTGAAGGCTTTAAATTTGATCTTTTTGATGGCATGAAAGTGGTGAATACAAAAAATGCACATATTTTACTAGACTATGCCAAAGGTTATGGCTTGCAGACCGAATTAAATTCGCGTTTAGTAGCATCTTTTTTCAGCGAACGAAAGGATATATCCGACAAAGATGTTCTATATAAGGAATTACTGGTTGTTGGTCTGAACGCTGATGAAGGGATTAAAAAATTAGATGATACAGAAGCTCATAATCACGTTGAAGAACAATTACAATATTGGAAAAACCAAGGAGTATCAGGTGTGCCAACCATGTATTTTAATGACTCAGAACCTGTTGGTGGAGCACAATCTGTTGCAAGTTATAAGCAAGTGTTAGCCGAGGTTTTAGCAAATTAAAATATATAAAAATTATGAAAAACCAAATAGACAAAGGACTTCAGTCTATGTACACGCCATTTAAATCCTTTACTTATTTGGCAAGTAGAAATTGGGGTATTAAGATGATGAATTTCTCAGCTCGTATCTTTAATGGAAAAAAAATAAAAGGACTACATAATGAAGAACGTTTTATTCCAAGTAAGAATGGTGGTCCTGATATTAGAGTACGCATTTTTAAACCTCTAAATGTTAAAGGGAGATTACCTCTATTACAATATATACATGGTGGAGGTTATATTTTAGGAAGTCCAGAAATGATGCCGAATCTTGATATTATTAAACAATTTATTGAAAAAAGACCATGTATAGTTATCGCTCCCGCTTATAGAAAAGCTTTAGACGCTCCATATCCAGCTGCTTTTAATGATTGTTATGACACCTTGTTGTGGGCAAAGGAAAATGCTGAAGAACTCGGCATTTATGATGATAATTTTATGATAGCTGGTCATAGTGGTGGTGGTGGATTAACAGCAGCTGTTACTCTAAAAGCAAGAGATACAAGTGATTTTAACATTGCTTTTCAAATGCCATTTTATCCAATGATAGATGATCTTCAGAATACTAATTCGGCTAAAGAGATGACATCGGTTCCTGTTTGGAATACAAAATCAAATAAAAAAGGTTGGGATTCTTATTTAAAAGATATTAAAGCTAATAATGAAAACGTTCCTGCTTACGCAGCGGCAGCAAGAAATAAAGATTACACCAACTTCCCTCCAACCATCTCATTTGTGGGTGATATGGAACCATTTAAGGATGAAACAATTGCTTACATTGATGCTTTGAAACAGGAAGATATTGATGTGAAATTCAAATTATATAAAGGTGCTTATCATGGTTTTGATGCTTACGTACCTAATGCCGAAATTTCTAAAGAAGCTGTGAAATTTACTTACGATTCGTTTGGCGAATTCTATGATAAATATATAAAACAATGATTCATGTTCAAGTTTTCCCATTCAACCCCGTTCAAGTAAATACATATGTGCTATGGGATTCCGAAACTAAAGATTGCATTCTTATAGATCCAGGTTGTTGGAATGCAGATGAAGAACAAATACTAGCTTCTTTCGTAGAAAAAGAGCAATTAAATGTTACTAAAATCGTGCTGACACATGCACATTTTGACCACGTAGCAGGCGTTAATTTTGCATTAAAGCAATGGAATGTTCCTTTAATAGGCCATAAAGAAGCTAATTTACTTATGCCAAGAATTCCAGAAATGACTGGCTGGTTTAATCTTCATATGGAACCCGTATCTCCATTAACCAATTATGTCAAAGAAGGAGATACGTTAACCTTAGGAACATCAACGTTTATGATTATTCATGTACCAGGTCATTCACCAGGAAGTATAGTTCTTTACTGTGAACAGCAAGATTTTATGATTGGAGGAGATGTTCTTTTCAAGGGGAGTATTGGTCATACAGAAGTACCATATGGCAACTTAAAGACTTTAGTAGATGGTATTAAAAAGAAATTATTAATTAAGCCCGAAGCAACTATTGTTTATACTGGTCATGGACCTTCTACCACAATAGCTTATGAAAATAAGAATAAGAATAACTCTTATGTGTTATAATTGCATACCTTAATATTTTAAAGGTTTATAACAAAAAAGTTAGATTTGTTGAGGAATAAACTAACTGTTACATATAAGCACCTGCATACAACACAGTATATAATTTATTGCTTAGTTTTTGCTTACTTACGAAAATTCCGTTGAAATTTTCTATCTGTGATTTGTTTACTAAATTAGTTGCTTAAACACGCAACAAACCATATACCAAACGTTAAACGAAACCAAAAAATTAGTCTAAAAAAACGAACTTTCTCAAGTTCGTTTTTTATTTATAAATAATTCATAAAAATCTATTCTGCTAAAGCAGCT
>NZ_JALCZP010000047.1:0-5434 GCF_023555435.1 Polaribacter sp. Z014 | reverse complement strand
CTTAATCAATTTTTAGCTATATTTGAAAACAGGATTAAACTATAAATAATTTAACCCTGAGTTTTTCAACTTACACAGATTTTAGGATAGTGTCAAGTTATTTTTTAACCATTGTCATTACAGCCTTCGTTTTTAAATCTTGTCCGCTAACCGACATATTCATATCAATTAAAGAGTTCATTGGAATTCCTGAATTTTTATCAATACTCATATTACCAGAAATTGTACCAGTAGCCATACCAGTTACATCCCCAGATAAATCTACTGCTATAATATCACTTGTTATTGATTTAACTGTATATAAAAAAGCCATTTTCATACCTTTCTCCTCTTTCGTCATTGTCCAAGTACTTCCTACACTTAATGCTTCTTTAGGATACACAACATTACTAGATTGTTTTGCCATTTCCGCTACTCCAGCAACATTAGGTTCTACTTTAACCTCTATAATTTCACCTAAATTATTTCCTTTTGCATAAATTACAGCAGTTAACATCGGTCCCATTTGAGCTTTCATCATTTTACCTGCTTCATCTAACTCATCATCACTTTTAGTAGAATCAAAACTCATTGCTTGTCCACCTTGTAACATGTCCATCGTCATCTTAGTAAATTTCATTTCACTATCATACGTATCTTCAGCTACATCCAAAACCTTAATATCCATATTAATATTCATTCCCATAGACATAACAGCTCCCATTTCTTGAGAAATATTCATATCAACGTCATAGGTTGCTCCTTTTTCGTATTTTAATCGAAGTAAAACAGCATCTTGCGCTACACTTAAGTTTGCTGAAATAACTAAAAATAAGACTAACAATTTTTTCATTTTTTTTTTGTTTTTAAGTTTATGATTTTTTGTAGTTAGCGAATATAATATATTGCAATAAAAAAACACTCACAAATTGTGAGTGTTTTTAGTTAATTGTATTTTAATATTTTTCTAAAAATCTTGATCCAGATCCCAAGATTCTAAGATATCTTTTAACGTTTTAATAAACATTCCGCCTAAAGCACCATTTACAACTCTATGATCGTAAGAATGTGATACAAACATTTTTTGTCTAATTCCAATAAAATCTCCCTCTGGAGTTTCTATAACTGCAGGTATCTTTCTAATGGCTCCTAAAGCTAAAATAGCAACCTGTGGTTGATTAATAATTGGTGTTCCCATAATAGAACCAAAACCACCAACATTTGTAACGGTATAGGTTCCGTCCTGAACTTCGTCTGGCTTTAAAGCATTATTTCTGGCTCTACTAGCCAAATCATTTACAGATTTTGTAATACCAACTAAACTCAGCTGGTCTGCATTTTTAATTACCGGAACAATTAAGTTACCGTCAGGTAATGCCGCGGCCATACCTAAATTAATATTTTTCTTTTTAATAATTTTATCACCATCAACAGCAATATTAATTAAAGGATATTTTTTAATTGTAGTTGCAATTGCTTGCATAAATATTGGTGTAAATGTTAGCTTCTCTCCTTCTCTCTTTAAGAAACCATCTTTTACTTTATCTCTCCATTTTACAATATTAGTTACATCAATTTCTATAAACGATTGTACATGAGCAGAAGTCTGTACAGAATCTACCATGTGTTTTGCAATCAATTTACCCATTCTACTCATTTCTATAATTTCATCTCCTCCATTAACAGAAACGGGTATTGCTTTAACAGCAGATCTTGTAACTTGTTTTATTGCTTCTGCTTTTACGGGTGATGCTACTTCTTTCACCGGCACTGCAATTGGTGCTTCTTTAACAGTGTTACCTCTATTCTCTATATAAGTAAGAATATCTTCTTTTGTTACTCTACCGTCTTTACCAGAACCCATAATTGATTCTAATTCGTTCATAGTAACCCCTTCTTTTTCTGCAATATTTCTAACCAATGGTGAGTAAAACTTTCCAGAATCAGAAGTTTTTGAAATAGGAATAGAAACTACTTGAACCGCTTTTTCTAAGGTCTTTTCTACTTCCTCAATATGAGATTCACTCGCTGCATTTGCAGCAATAGTTGGTTCCTTTTTTATATCATCTCCCTCTATTTCAATTACCGCAATTGTATCTCCAACTGCCACAACATCATCTTTTTGAAATAAAATTTCTATTAAAGTTCCTTCAACTTCAGAAGGTATTTCAGAGTCTACTTTATCTGTCGCAATTTCTACTACAGCTTCATCTAATTCAATGGTATCTCCAACTTCTTTTAACCAAGAAGTTATCGTTGCTTCTGCAACACTCTCTCCCATTTTAGGTAATTTCAATTCAAATCTTGCCATTTCTATCTGATTTTACAAGATGTAAAAATACTAAAAATCGTTGATTTTATAATACTTTTAAAGTAATAAAAAAATTAAATCACAAAATCAACTTTACATTATTCATAATAAACAGAAAGTAAATTATAGCTTTTATAAATTTAATTTAATAAAAATTAATTTTTAATATAATTTACTCAATATTAATTAGAAACATCTATTATTATTTTTATTCAAATAAATAGATAACACTATTAAACAAGCTAGTATAAAAATAGCCTTAAAAAAAAGTAAACCAATTACTTAACCATCTCATTGAAGAATTAATAAAAAGGAATAAATTAAAAACCATATTTCTATAAAGCGCCCAATGCTGCCACAACAATAACTAAAGCATATAAGGATAAAGTAATAACAGTAAATACACCAATAAACTTATAATGAGATTTTAACATCTCAAAAGCTTTCATTAAGGTGTCCTCATTTTTTGTAGCCAACGCACTTTTCATTTTCGTAGAAAATTTAAATAAATAATACACTGGAAAAAAATAAATAATAGCTAATACCAAATAAGTTATTGTCATAACCAACCCTAAACTTTCTGGCATATCAGGTTGCATCTTAGCTGCCAAATCAAAAATAGTAGTTGCAAAAACGGCAAAAACCAACATCAACCCAATTAAAACAAAACCTATAATAGATAAGAATTTTGCCCATTTAGCTGTTTCCTTTAAAAAATTTTTAGCCGTACTATTTATTGTTAATTGCTCTAATTGTGTAATCGGATTACTTATCATAATTTAAATTATAAGGTTACTTTAGTTCAAAAATAAACAAAAAAAAGAAGCCACGAATTCACAATTGTATTTTTGTAATTAAGTGGCTAAAAATTAATCAATTTATTCATTATTCAAAAAGGAATAAACATATATTTACTATTTAAACTCAGAAATAGTATTTTTAATTATAGAGATACAATCCATTAATTGTGCTTCATTCATTACTAAAGGAGGTGCAAAACGAATAATATTTCCATGTGTAGGTTTAGCCAAAAGACCATTCTCTTTTAATTTCATGCAAATATCCCAAGCAGTAGAACTATCTTCAGAGTCATTAATTAAAATGGCATTTAACAGACCTTTTCCTCGCACAGATTCCACTAAATGATTATTTTTACAAAACTTCGTTAATTCGTCTCTAAAAATAAGACCCAAAGCTTCTGCATTTTCTGCCAATTTCTCATCAATAACCACTTTTAAAGCTGCTATTGCAACAGCAGCAGCTACAGGATTCCCTCCAAATGTGGAGCCATGATTTCCTGGTCCTATAACATCCATAATGCTGTTATTTGCCAAAACTGCAGAAACAGGATAAGCACCACCACTTAACGCTTTCCCTAAAATTAAAATATCTGGTTTTACATTTTCATGATCTACAGCCAACATTTTACCTGTTCTAGCAATACCTGTTTGCACTTCATCCGCAATAAAAAGCACATTATAATCTGAACACATTTTTTTAGCAGCCGCTAAATAACCATCAGAAGGAACATAAACCCCCGCTTCACCTTGTATCGGTTCTACTAAAAAAGCAGCAATATTATTACTACTTTCTAAAGCCTCTTGCAACTCTTGTAAATTATCATACTCAATTTTTAAAAATCCTTTTGTATAAGGACCAAAATTTTTTCTAGCCACAGGGTCATTAGAAAAAGAGATTATAGTAGTAGTTCTACCATGAAAATTATTTTCACAAACAATTATTTCAGCCTTATTTTCCTTGATTCCTTTTACCTCATATGCCCATTTTCTAGCTATTTTTAAAGCAGTTTCAACCGCTTCAGCCCCAGTATTCATTGGCAATAATTTATCAAAACCAAACAATTCTGTAGCAAACTTTTCATATGTACCTAACACATCATTATAAAATGCACGTGAGGTTAATGTCAAGGTTTTTGCTTGATTCACCATTGCATCCACAATTTTAGGATGACAATGTCCTTGGTTTACAGCAGAATATGCAGATAAAAAATCATAATATTTTTTTCCTTCAACATCCCAAACATAAACACCTTCACCCTTACTTAAAACCACTGGAAGTGGATGATAGTTGTGTGCTCCATATTTGTTCTCTAATTCAATCGCTTCTTTCGAAGTTAATTTGTCTAAAACAGTCATTTTTTTTTCGTTTTAAATGTTTATAATAAAATAACCATTCCTGTTCTACCTTTATCTTTTTAGTAAATACTAAAAATTCAGCGTGGGAAAGAAATCATCCCCGAAGTTTAGCAAAAGTAATCAATTAATATCTTCAAATAAAAATTATTTGGGCGTTACCTAAAGGTCGTGCTTTACACTATATCTTTTTTGTTCTTTCATATAAAAATAACCTAAGTAAGATAATTATTTTAATTGACTATTAATTACATCCATTAACAAAAAAGGATGCCGTTTCAATCACTAACGCAAAAAAATAAGGACATCTATAATAAAACATTGAACATAAGATGCACAAAGTTTAATAGTTCCGTTCACAAATAGAAAATAAAGCTGTTTAAAAGGAATCAAACTATGTCTTTCTGAAAATATATAGGTAATTTAATTTATAAAAATCCAATATAAATTAACCTCAATTCAAAACGAATTATTAAAACAGTCTTTTCATAAATATAATTATAAAACGTAGAAAGCACTAATTTAGAACAATTACTCTCAAAAACATATGTATACAATCCAATAAAAAAGGTGCTTATTAAATATAAACACAAAGGGGCCACGATTCGAACAATAAATCCTACACATTTTATATAAGCCCATAAAAAATATCTAAAAAGGATTAAACCTTGTCATGCTGAACTTGTTTCAGCATCTAAATATAAAGAAGTTCCAATGGCCGAATGTTTTTTTTGCGTTCAGTTTTGTCATTTCGGATCAACACAAAAAGTTGTGGAGTAAACTAAAAAAGAAGAACTTTGACTTTAAAATTATTTCTATTTTGGATACTTCAATTGAACTTGCTAAATTACTACTACCTGAAATTCTTGTTGATTATTTTAAATTAACCAAACACTAGGTAAAACAAGGAGAACTACATTTCCATTTTACAGAATTAAATACAATTCCTGATGAATTCATAGGACTAAAATTAAGTTCTAAAGGCTTTTTT
>NZ_JALCZP010000046.1:0-5643 GCF_023555435.1 Polaribacter sp. Z014 | reverse complement strand
AGTATTGGTGTTGCAAGAAATGAACAAGGCATAAGAGCTGCAAAACCAAGTGCTATTAAAAGAAAAATTGATACTTGTGGTGAGTTTAAAAAAGGTTACAGAAGAGAAAAATATTAATTCACATAACTAGCTTGTTGATTATAAACACTCTTTCTATTTCCATAATAATTAGTATAAATATGCAGATACACACTCGCCGTCTTTAAACCTACTTCTTCAACATTCTAAAAATGTTCTAGTAACATACTCTAAATTATCATAAATAGTACTTTTAACCTGTGCTTTTACTTGTCTGCTTTCTCTCCAATTTTTAACTTTTGGTTTTTCTCTTTTTAAAATATCTAAAGTTTTATCCGCTACTTTTTTAACCTCTTTTAGTTCTTTTGTAGTAAATTCTTTTCCTTCTTTTAATAAATCGAAAATAGCTAAGGTTACTTTATTTGTATAGTAACAAGGTAAAAAATTGAGTCTAGTTAACTTATAAATTGTAAAATATTTTATGGATTCGATAAAATAAAAACACCTTCGACACAATTTGACGAACAACTCTTGTACATTTATCTTATTAATTTAAATTTTAGAGATGAATAAAAAAATATTATATGTAGACATGGATGGGGTATTGGTAGATTTTCAAAGCGCGATCAATCAACTATCAGAAGAAACTAAACATGCATATGAAAATCGTTTAGATGAGGTTCCTGGAATCTTTAGTTTAATGAAGCCAACAAAAAACGGGATTGAAGCTATTACGGAACTATATAAGTACTATGAAATTTACATTTTATCTACCCCACCTTGGAACAACCCTTCTGCATGGACTGACAAATTACAATGGGTTCAAAAATATTTACCAAAAATAGGTCATAAAAGACTGATACTATCTCATCATAAACATCTTAATAAAGGAGATTATTTAATTGATGATAGAAGAGCGAATGGTGTCAGTAAATTTGAAGGGAAACATATTTTCTATGGAAAAGGAGAGTTTAAAAATTGGATGACTGTCTACAAGTTTCTTATTAAAAACTGGGGGTTTAAGAAAATAGAGGCTAAAAAAGAAGAGGATTTAATTTATAAAATCACCCACAACAAAGATAGAAAGGCTCTAAATGAACTTTATAATTTCTATGGACACATTATAGAAATGGTTGTACTTCAATATAGTGATGAATTGTCCAATAAAGAGCATAAAATCATTCAATCGAAGGCTAAAAAAGGGTTTATTAATGCAATAATGAAATATGATACAGAGTGCAAATTCCAATTAATGACTTTCGCAATTTGGATAATTAGACAAGAGATTCTTAAATATACTTCAAAAAGAGATGGATTTAAGCTACTCCCAATTAGCCGAATAAAACAGATTCGTTAGCACCTTTTATTTTAGGAAAATGCTAACGAATTCTATTTTGTTTTTTTTTGTACGGTTTTTAAGTTTTTAAAAGATAGGATTATACTTAATAGAATGACTCCAATAGCACTCAAAGTTGTTTTTTTATAACTTAAGTTTAAAAACGTTTTCTATATTTTCAATAGCCTTTTTAATAGCAAGAATAATTTCATTATAACTGTCAATTGGAATAGCCTTATTCATTTCTTCGGTATAACAATAACTCATCTTTTCATTATTTGGTTCCTTTAAAATTAAGCTCATAGTTTTTGCAAGTTGCTCTAAACTTGCTTTTGAATTTTCTTTTTCTGGATTCACTCTATAACACAATTTAACTCTATTCCTAGCTTTATAGCCGGCATTAATAGTGATCAAAATATCTCCAATAAAAACCACTAGTTCAGGGTTTTTTGGACGACTTAAATTTGGATCTCCTACTCTTAGGCTTGGAATCCCCCCCTCTAATTCCTCTTTAACCAACTTTAATTTACCTTCAATATTTGATTCTGAATTTAATAACTTTTCATCCTTTGTATAAACCCCATCAGTTCTTCTACTTTTCTTAAGTTCTTTCTCAGATTTAAAATCTGTTTCAATAAATTGAATAAAAGATTTTAAAGTGTGTCTGGTGTACTCGTTAATTGCTTCAATCTCTGCATTACCCTCTTTCTTTACGATATCCATTAAAATGTTTTTTATGGAGTTTTTAGTCTTATTATTTTTCCATAAAACATGAGTCACGTTTGGGTTTTCTAAGTTTTCATTAAATTCTTTCTCAAAATTTTCATCATTTGGGGTCACATAAATAGAATATACATCGAAATCCCCTTTACCAAACTCGTGTTCGAAATAGACATACTGATTATTAATCTGATTCTTAGTTATTGAGCCTACTAGGATTTTATTTTCAATTAGAAAAACTTTCTTAATGGACTTCTGATTACCAATATAGTTTTTAACTTTACTTTCTGAACCTTCACCTTTATTAGTTTCAGTACATACAACAACGATATCTACTTTTTGTTTTTTTCCATCCTTAATAAAACCTGGTTCAAAAAATATTTGATAGTCATACCCCTCTACTATAAAGTCTTCTTCTTTTACTATATTTTTTAAAAAGCGCTTCAAGAACTCATATTCCAACGAATGGTTCGCATTTGGATCCAACAAATACCCCAAAAAAGCGGAAACATTTGTTTCGTTTATTCGCCCTTCTCCATTGGCTAATATTTTAAATAAATTCATAGTTTTTTTTAAAAAAATTAATATCTAAATATAAGTATTTAATCAATTCTGTAGATCTTTTTACCACGAAATATTATTGGCGATTTCTAACTTATTAATTTCTTGAATAACCGTTGAAATATTTTGATAGCGATGTCCTTGGTTTGTTTCAATACTATTACATGGTACCTTACTAGTTCTGCCTTTGTGTTTTCGTGACAATGGTAATTTAATTCCTTTTTACTGTTGTATTTGGGTATGCAAAAAATAAGCTTTAAAATATAAGTACTTTTAGATTATTCAAGTTCTAAATTTAAAGGAGTGGGAAACAAACCAAAAGACTTGGGTTTTGCTCTTTTGCAAAAACTGAGTTTTGGTTTGTTATTATTAAAATGAATTTCATTTTGATTTAAAGGCCAATACCTTTTTTCTGTACGTACTTTAAAAACCAACTCTGCTTTTATTGCTTCAATAAAATCTACCTAATTAAATAGAAACACTTTATGTTATTCGGATTTATCAAGCAATCTGTTGGTTATAAACACTCTTGCTATTTCCTTAATAATTAGTATAAATATGCTGATACACACTCGCTGTCTTTAAACCTACTTCTTCATCATTATAAAAATCTTCTGGCAAATACAATAAGTTATCATAAATAGTACTTTTAACTTGTGCTTTTACTTGTCTGCTTTCTCTCCAGTTTTCAACCTTAAGTTTTTCAGATTTTAAAATATCTAAAGTTTTAGCAGCTACTTTTTTAACTTCTTTTAGTTCTTTTGTAGTCAATTCTTTTCCTTCTTTTAGCAAATCGAAAATAGCTAACGTTTCTTGATCTGGTAAATTTTCTCTAACGGCACGTTGTTCTTCAAAAGACAAATCTTTTATAAAATCATTTAAGTTGTCAAAAGTTTTAATGGTGTCTTCTAAACTTTTTCCTTGGTTGTACTCGTCTATAATTTCTTTATAACGCTCATAGAAATCTATCCGTAATGGGTTCTCTTTCATCATTTGTTCTAACTGCTGCTCAATGGCTTCTTGCAAATTAAAAACAATGGTATTTTTACGAGGTGCTTTTGCAAATACGGCTTTCAATTTATCGAAATCTAAAGAAGATAAATCTACATAAACATCTTCTTCATCTTCATTTACGGCTGTCTCTTTTATAACGATACTATCACTCACAATATCTTGCAGTTCCATGATAATTTGTGTTACATCTGCCGATTTTACATTTTGGTTTAAAGCAGTATAAATTGCTTCAATAGCATTGAAATCTTTAACTAAAGAGAAGAAATTATTGTTAGAAGTTTCTAACTATTTAAGCGAGCACACTTTTCTAAAAGAAACAGATTTAGAAGATTTTATAAATACCTATAGCTCAAAAAAAATAGCATTTATTAAAGATGGTAGTCACCTATTTTATAGAAACCATTTAAAACAATTATACCAACAAGACTATGATGTAAATGAAGTTCTAGAAGGTTCACAAATCTGTCTAAATAAAAAATAATCAGGTAACAATTTTAAGGAAGTCATAACTCATTTTTACAATAATTATGGTAATTTTATAAAGAAAGAAAAACAAAAAAATATGCTATCAAAATCTAGGTATTTAAAAGGCTTAAAGTGCCAAAAAGCACTTTGGTTAAACAAATATAAAAAAGAGGAGGTATTCTATTCCGAAAGTACAAAACAAGTTTTTAGTGTTGGAAATACAGCAGGAGATTTGGCGCAACAATATTTTCCTAACGGTAAATTGGCTTTGGTTGATGATTATGCAAATTCCAAATCAATAACAAGAACTAAAGAATTAATTGCAAGCGGAGTTACAACCATCTACGAAGCTACTTTTGCTGCTGAAAGTACCTTGGTCGCTCTTGATATTCTACATCAAATTGATGGAAAATGGCATGCTTTTGAAGTTAAAAGCACCAATTCTGCAAAGCCAGAACACATTAGAGATGCTGCTATTCAATATTTTGTCATGACAAATGCAGGCATTGAAATAGCAGATATTTCTATTATGTATTTTAATAGAGATTACATAAAACAAGGAGAAATTATTCCACGAGAATTATTTACCTATGAAAGTGTTTTTAGTAGAATCCAATCTTATTTACCTGAAATACCAGAAAACATTGCAACTTTTTTAGAAGTTTATCAGCATGAAGAACCTACTGTTTTAATTGGTGAACATTGTACAAAACCGTATGCATGTGAATTTGCAAATTATTGCCTTACTTTAAAAGAGAATCAGCCCATTTTAGAAGAATGGGAAAATGAACCTAAATTATCTACGAAAGTTGATTATAAAAACACAAAAGGGATTGAACTGTTTTTAACTGACAATCCATACCCAATTTACTCTTTAGATTTTGAGAGTATACAACATGGGGTTCCTAAGTACGATAATTCAAGACCTTATCAACAGATTACATTTCAATATAGTTTACATTATCAGAAAGATGCAAATTCTAAACCTATTCATTTTGAATTTTTAGGAAACGAAACTGATGATCCGAGAGAAAGATTAATTATACAAATGATTAAAGATTTGAAACAGGACAGTAACATGGGTAAAATTTTAATGTATTCTAGTTTCGAAAAAACTATGATTACTCAGTTAATTAGAGATTTCCCTAAATACACCAAAGAATTAGCGTTAATAATTGATAGGTTGGTAGATTTAGGAATTGTTTTTAGAAGGTATATAAAACAGCAGCTACCCAAAATACGTGGTCTTTAAAAACGGTTTTACCTACTTTTTTACCTCAACTTTCCTATCAAGATTTAGATATACAACATGGTATGGCAGCGATGGATGTGTATCGAAATTTATCTAGCTCTATAAATAAAGAAGAATATGAGCAAAAAAGAAAAAACATGCTCGCCTATTGCAAATTAGACACTTTGGCTGTTTTGGAGTTGTATAAATTATTATAAATAAACGAATATGAAAACATGTGAATTTTGCGCTCATTTCTTTCAAACTGGAATGGCGAAGAGTATGGGAAATGGGAACT
>NZ_JALCZP010000045.1:0-6501 GCF_023555435.1 Polaribacter sp. Z014 | reverse complement strand
ACACCGTATAAACTTTATTGCTGGTTTTAGCTCACTTGGGAAATTCCTCCGGAATTTCGCCGTTCGTGTTTTATTTACTAAATTCACTGCTTAAAACACGCAACTAATCATACAAAACAACGTTGTGCCCAATTAAAAAAATCCGTTACATTAAAGAAATATAATTAAATGATTGTATCTTTGATAATATCAAATGATAGTATCACGAATGAAACCACCTTACGAAATAACATCTTCAATTTTAAAATTAATAACTTCTATTTCAGAAAAAATAGGTGAAGTAAACGCTAACTTGTTAAACAAACCTTCTCCTAAATTAAGAAAACAGAACAGAATTAAAACAATTCATTCCTCTCTAAGAATTGAAGGAAATACACTTACAGAAGAACAAATAACAGCACTTCTTGAAAACAAAAGAGTTATTGGTCCAAAAAAAGATGTTGTTGAAGTTTTAAATGCAATAGAAATCTACGAGAATTTAGATATTTACAAACCATCTAGTGAAAAGTCATTTTTAAAAGCACATAAACGTTTAATGAAAGGCCTTGTTGAAGATGCAGGAACATATAGGAAACAAAGTGTTGGAATTGTAAAAGGTAATAAAGTAGAACACGTAGCTCCACCTTTTGGAAACCTTCCATACTTAATGAAAGACCTTTTTGAATATTTAAAAAAGTCAGACGAAATTGAGTTAATTAAAAGTTGTGTTTTCCATTATGAAATGGAGTTTATACATCCATTTTTAGATGGTAATGGAAGAATGGGAAGATTATGGCAAACTCTAATATTAATGGGAAAATATCCAATATTTGAATTTTTACCTTTTGAAACTTTAATTAGTAACGATCAAGAAAAATATTACAAGGCTTTAGCTGAAAGTGATAAATCTGGAAAATCAACAAAGTTTATTGAATATATGTTAGGAGTAATTGAAATTTCAATAAGTGAATTATTAAATTTTAATAATCGAACATTAAGCGAAAAAGACAGATTAGAATATTTTGTTTCGTTAAATAAAATTCAATTTACTAGAAAAGATTATATGGATATATTTAAAGATATTTCTGCTGCAACTGCAAGTCGAGATTTGAAAAAAGGAACAGAATTAAAAATATTTGAGAAAACAGGAAAACTAAATAAAACAACTTACAAACTAATAACTGGGCTCAACACCGTGTAAACTTTATTGCTTACTCCTCGCCTACGTACGAAAGTCCTCGTAAACCTTTTTGGTTCGTGTTTTATTTACTAAATTAAGTGCTTGAAACACGCAACAAACCATATACAACAACGTTTGAAAAGCAAAACCACCACCCAAAATGCCAACAAAAATCATAGACATTAACGAAGCTACTATAAAAAGTTATGTAGAATCATTAAGACCGGAAGATTTAGAAATTAGAAAACAACTAGATATTGGATACCTTTATAAGGCAAATGTTGTATGTTTATTTGAAATAAGACCAAATTGGCAAAACCCAGAAGAAAAACAAAAAATAGAATTTGCAAGAATTAGACATTATAAGACCAAAAAAACATGGAAACTCTATTGGATGCGAGCAAGCGGAAAATGGGAACTTTATGAACCTTTTCCAGAATCTACACATATAGGGAAAATCATAGAGATTATAAAAGAAGATAAACACGGTTGCTTTTATGGATAAAACAAAACAGCAAATAATTAAAGAAATTGCACAAGATTTAGATTGTGGATATGAATGCTATTATAACTTTAAAACGCATGAAATTATAGCTATTCCAGATTTTTCACAAGTTTTTGACGAAGAAGAATTTAAAGAGGCTTTTGGTGAAACTTTGAAAAAAGTTAAACAACAAAAAGCCGATTTCCTAAAAATTGAACCCTTAGAAAGTTTCGACTCTTTTAAAATAATGGAACATTTTGTAGCACAATTAACTGACCAAAATTTTAAATTGGAATTGGAAGCTGTTTTACAAAGAAAAAAACCATTTCAGAATTTTAAACATCAAATAGAACAATCTAATTTTAGACAAGATTGGTTTGATTTTAAACAACTCGAACTAGAAAAAATAGTTGCTAAAATATTAAGTTTAAAAAAATGAAAATACTGCACACTGCCGATTGGCATTTAGGACATCGCTTGCACGAACAATCACAGTTTGAAGAACAATCTTTATTTTTAAGTTGGATTGAAACCTACATTATAGACCAAAAGATTGATGTACTTTTAATTTCTGGTGATGTTTTTGACACCGGCTCTCCGTCTAACCAGAGTTTAGAAATGTATTACAGTTTTTTAGTAAAACTAAACGGAACCACTTGTAAATCGATCATTATTACAGGTGGAAACCATGATTCTCCAGGAACTTTAAATGCGCCAAAACACATCTTAGGCGCATTATCTATAAAGGTGGTGGGTAAGGCAACGGAAGATATTAACGATGAAGTTTTTGAAATTGAAATAAATAACGAAAAAGTAATTATTGCTGCAGTTCCTTATTTGCGTGATGGTGATATTAGACGCGCTGTGGCAGGTGAAACTTTTGATGAATTAACAGATAAATACAAAACGGCATTAATAAACCATTATGTGTCTGCTGCAACACAGTGTAAAGAGATAAACACAAGCAATGCGCCTGTAATTGCCATGGGACATTTGTTTGCCACTGGTGGAACCATTTCTGATAGTGAACAAAATATTTATGTAGGAACGTTGGGACATATTGGTGCAGAAGATTTCCCTACGTATTTTGATTATATCGCTTTGGGACATTTACACAGACCGCAAATAATTGGCGGAAACGACAAAGTGAGATATTCTGGATCGCCAAATGTTTTAAGTTTTAGTGAAATTAATTACGACAAAAAAGTGATTATTTTATCGGTAGAAAATAATAAAATTACGGACATTAAAGATGATGTAATTCCTAATTTTAGAGAATTTTACAAGCTTATAGGTAATTTACAAGAATGTATGAGTTCTTTTTCTAGCCTTACTTCTAATTCGTACAATTTAACGCCTTGGGTAGAAATTGCTTTAAAAGAAGACAACACTGTTAATACAGACGATTTAAAGTCTGAAGCGGAGAAATACCCTTTTGAAATCTTAAAAATAGGATTAAAAAATCAGCGTAAAATTAAAGGAATTGAAGAGTTGTTAGAAAACACAAAATCAATCAAAGAATTATTACCTACAGAAGTTTTTAAACTAAAATGTGCAGAAATGGATTATGATTTAGAAAAAAGACCTGAGGTTTGGGATGCTTTTAATGAAATTTTACAATCCGTTAAAAAACAATAAGGCAGCTTTCTATGAAAATTTTAAAGATAGAATTACAAAACATAAACTCCTTAAAATCAAACACTCCTATTGTTATCGATTTTGAAAACGAACAATTTAGAGATGTTGGTTTGTATGCCATTACAGGATCTACAGGTGCAGGAAAAACAACAATTTTAGATGCTATCACTATTGCCTTGTATCACAGTGTACCCCGTTTTAACGGATCAAAAGGTACTTTGTTAGATGTTGTAAGTCATGGTGCACATGATGCTTTTAGTCGGGTTACTTTTAAAAATGACACCACCGTTTATGAGGCGTTTTGGGGAATTAGAATTGCTGATAAAAATGGCAAACCCTATAAAAATCCGAAGGAAGAAGTCAGTTTAAAAAACTTAAGAACAGATAAAATTTTAGCGACTCAAAAACGAAATTTAATTACCGAAGTAGTGAGCGCTACTCAATTAGATTACAATCAGTTTTTAAGATCTGTAATGTTGGCACAAGGAGAATTTGCTTCGTTTTTAACAGCAAAAGGACCAGAAAAAGGAAAATTATTAGAGCAAATTACTGGCGAACAGATTTATAAAAAAATTGGTCAAGGTATTTTAGATAGAAAATCTGAAGAGGAAAAAATACTAAGAGAAATTGAAGCTAAAATTAACGCCGATGATATTTTATCGGAAGATGCAAAAACCGATTTAAAACAACATGACAAATTCTTAGATACCGACATTCTTACAACTGAAAAAGAAATAAAAGCCACTCAGGTTATTGCAGATTGGTATGTGCAATATAAAGAATTGGTTGCCGCTGCCGAAACTTTAGACCAAAACACAAAAACGTTACATTCTTTTATTGAAAAGCATAAACCAGAATTAGATTTATTAGCTTTAAATGAAAAAGCAGCGCCTTTTAAAGAATTGATTCAGAATTTAAATAGAATTGAAAAAGAGGCTCGTTTAAAGGAAAATCAATTAAGTTTAATTGAAAAGGAATTAGTTGCGCTAAAACCACAGATTGAACAACTAGAAACTATTACAAAAAAAGAAGCTATAGAAATAGCTGCTTCTGAGAAAGAATTTTCTACTTGGTTGCCAAAACTAGATACCGTTACAAAATTAGATAGCGAGTTAAAAAATGAAATTACTACTCAGCAAAAATCTAAAGAAAAAATAGCCGAATTAAAGCAACAAATAGCTACTTTAACTTTAGATCAGCAAAAGCTAAGCAAAGAATTAAATGATACCGTTGCTCATATTAAAATTGATGCCGCTTTTATTTCTGAAAACAAATTTTTAAAAGAAGTTGCCTTAGAAATTTCTGATTGGACTACCGGTTTAACCACCTTAAAAGGACATAAAGAAACACTAAATGCAACTGTTTTATCTGTTATTGAAAAGAAATCTGCCATTTCTAAAACGACAGAAACGTTAAAAGAAAATAGTGAATTATTACTAAAAAAAGTAGCTGAGGTTAACAAAATTGAGAAAGAAATTTCAACAATTAACACAGCCATCAAACAAAAGAATTCAACTGATTTATTAGCTAAAAAAGACAAACTTCTTGTTACTGAATCTCATTGGAAACAATTTAAAACACTTGCAGAACAGCATACTAAAACAAAAGCAACCAAGATTACTTTAGTAGAGAGTGAAAAAAAATATACAACTGATTTAAAAGGAATTCATACACAAATAGCAAGCTTACATAAGGATATAGAAGTTCAAGAAAAAGCGGTTACTGATGCATCAAAAATTTTAGATTTAGAAAAAAGTGTTGCCAAGTATGAAGATGATCGTCAGTATTTAATTGACGGACAACCTTGTGGTTTATGTGGTTCTAAAGAGCATCCGTTTACGGAACATTTAATGACCATTAATGTTTCTAAAGCCGAATTAGAACTCAATAATAGAAAGGAAAAACTACAGACACTCACCCACTCTAAAAACGCTTTAGATAAAAATGAGGTGCAACTAAATACAAACGTAGAAAGCTTAACAACGCAAATAAAGGCACTTACTGCTGAGTTGAATGCAATTGAAGCGAGTGTAAAACAAATCCCTGTTTCTTGTGAATTAAATACTATTTCTCAAATTGATATTGAGTTAAATCTGCTCACCTCACAACTGAAAGAATTAAATAAAAATCTAGCAATCGCACAACAATTACAAGTTGATAAAGATAAATTATCAAAACAATTTGAAGCACAAAACCAAGCGGCTCAAACACTAAAAACAACGGTTGCCACGTTAGAAGAAAAAAATAAAAATGCCAAAGTTGATATTGATGAAAGTCAGAAAACGATAGATAAATTATCTAAAACCTGTACAGATTTAGAAGCTGATTTTAAAACCCAGCTTTCTAAATATAACTATCAATTACCATCAACAGAAAACACAACTCTTTTTATTAAAGAAATTGAAGAAAAAATTACAGTCTTTAATAGAACACAAAAGAATTTAGATACTTTAAAAGCTTCAGAAAAAGTACTTGAAACCAAGATTGAGAATTATAGTAAGCAACTAGATACCCTTTCTAAAACCGAAGTAGAAACGTTAAAAATTAGTACGGCTGCGGATGTTAAATACAACGAATTAAAAACACAAAGAATTGCTATTCTACCTATTGAAATTACTGTAGAAAGCAAAAGAAATAGTTTACAAAGCTCGAAAAATAAAGTAGTTGAAAATGCCAAATTAAATACCATTCGTTTGCAAAAGTTGGTAGATGCAAAAAACAAACAAGAAACGTTAAAAGTAGATCACATTGCGACTCAAAAAGAGCTCAAAGAAAAATTAAATGTTTTAAATGTATCACTAGCATCACAATTAAAAGAGAGCGTATTTACTTCAAAAGAAACTGTTGAAAGTGCTTTATTATCAACTGAAGATCAATTAAAATTCACCACTAATAAAGACCGCATAAAAGAGAATGAACTTAAAATAAAAACCCTTAAAGAGGTAAATGTAAAAGCAATTGCAGGTTTACAAAAATCTAAAACTTTTGAAACTTCTGAAGCAGAAAGTAAGTTTCTTTTAGAAACTTTACATGCTAAAAACAAAACTTTCTTATCCGAAAAAGGAAAAATTGTAGAAGCGTTTAGAAAAGACAAAGAAATACGTGATCGTAATCAAGAAGTTTATAAAAAAATAGAGAAGCAATCAGAAATTTGCACCGTTTGGAAAGAACTATTTAAAATTATTGGGAATTCTAAAGATGCTTTTAACGTCTATGTACA
>NZ_JALCZP010000044.1:0-6674 GCF_023555435.1 Polaribacter sp. Z014 | reverse complement strand
TTTAAAGACCAAATGCACGGTGGACGTATGTTGTTTGCAGATATTCATAAATACGACCTTAAAGATTTACCACATTGGATGGAAAAACAAGTCTATTTAAATATGGGGTCTCTTTTATTAGGAGTTGCTGCTTTAGGTATAGACGCTTGCCCAATGGAAGGTGTAGATGTTAAAGCTTTAGATGAAGAATTCGGCTTACGTGAAAAAGGATATACGGCTTTAGCAGTTGTATCTTTAGGTTATAGAAAAGACACCGATTTCAATGCGAAGCTTCCAAAATCTAGATTTTCAGAAGAAACCATAATTACCAAATTATAAAATAAACGAGAACACTATAAAAAAGCATATTATGAAAAGCACCATAGTAAAATTTACAGCAAAACCAGAACACGCAACTAGTTTTGCAGCAACCTTAAAAGAAGCACAAGCAGCAACGCAAAAAGAAGCTGGCAATAAAGAAATTAAAGTATTTGTATCTAAATCAGATGCCAATGTATTTTTTGTTTACGAACGTTGGGTAGACAAAGCAGCAATAACATCTCACGATAACGAGCCGCACACAAAGAAGTTAATGAAAGTAGGGCAAACTGCATTAGCAGGTGCTCCAGATTTTTATTTCTTAGGGGATACAAACCCGTTACCAGACCATTCTAAATCTGCAAACGCAGAAGATGAAGTATTTATCATTTTCTTCATTTTTAAGTTGAAAACAGAATTTAGAGCACAACTTTTAAATCAGTTTGAAGATCACATTACACATACCAGAAAAGAGGAAGAAGGAAACATTCTTTTTGACTTATATACAGTAGACGATCAAGAAGATACTTTGGCGGTTTATGAACATTGGAGAAAGGAATCTGATGTTTGGGATATTCATTTTCACCAACCTTACGCAGAAAAAACAGGTAAACTTATGGAAGAAGCTGTTGTTGGAGATTTAAAACAGTATATGAATTTTGTAACTGAAATTTAAAAAATTTTTAAAATGAAAAATATAATTATAGTACTATTTTACGTAGTTATAGTTGCAGTTGGAATTCAGGAGATTTCTGCTCAAGAACCAAGTATGAGAACATTTAATGAAAACACAAAAGCAGTACAATTAGATAAGGGTACGATGCAAATTTTTGATTACGGAGAAACGAAAGTCCATGCTTATGAAACCAAAGGTTTTTTTAATACACATGCTTTTTTTATTGAAAAAAAAGGAAAAGGAGTATTGATAGAAACACCGCCAATGAAAGATAATTACAAGGAGCTTGTAAATTATATTGTTGGTTTAGGTTATACAGATATTGATGTGATGGTTTCTTATCATTTAATAGGAAAGCACTTTTTTGATACGGATAAACTAAAATTTAACCATATATATTCTAATCAAGAATCTTTAGATTATATGACGAATTCTGGTAATGAATCGCTCTCAAAATTAGCAGAAGTTTCAGGTGAAGATCTAGACGAAACTACAATAGTGCCAACCGATTTACTAAAATCAGGAGCACAAGAAATTTCAGGAATTCCTTTTATTATTACACCTACTGGTTTTGGGTTTGATGTAGAAATACCAGAAATAAAGGCAGTTCACTTACATATGGTTGGTCATGATAATCATACCATGATTTTCAATACTGAATTTATAGATACGGTAATTAACGAGCTTTCCGCTTTTCAAGAAAAAGGATATACCACCTATTTTTCTTCACACAGTGCACCTGAAACTTCTGGAGACGTAACGATTAAAATCAACTATCTTAAAGAAATGAAAATACTACTAGCTACATCTAAAAACAGCGAAGAATTCATTCAGAAAATGGATAAAGCCTATCCAAATTTTGGATGGAGAAATTACTTATTAGGAAGTGCGAAAATGTTATTTCCAAATAAATAATCAATAAAAAACATACCAAAATGAAAGCAATATTATTAGAAAAAGCAGGAGGACCAGAAAACCTTCATTTAGCAGAAGTTAAAAAACCGAGTATAAAAGAGAACGAAGTATTAGTTGCTGTTAAAGCAATTTCGTTAAACCCAGCAGACGTAAAACCAAAGTACGCAGACGAGATGTTGAGTATGATGTACGGTAAAGAACGACCAATAATTTTAGGTTGGGATTTGGCAGGTACCGTTACGGAAATAGGATCAGAAGTTACAAATCTAAAAATAGGAGATAAGGTCTTTGGGATGGTAAATTTTCCCGGTGTTGGTAATACGTATGCTGAGTTTGTTGCTGCGCCAGAAGCACATTTAGCTGTCATGCCTAATAATGCTACTTTTATTGAAGCTGCTGCAACTACGTTAGCGGCATTAACTGCCCTACAAATTTTATCAGGAAAAATTAATAAAGGTGATAAGGTTTTAATTCAAGCTGGTTCTGGTGGTGTTGGTCATTTTGCTATTCAAATTGCTAAAAGCTTCGGAGCGTATGTAATTACTACTGCTTCCGCAAAAAACAAAGATTTTGTATTGTCTATTGGTGCAGATGAAGCTATTGATTATCACTCACAAAAATTTGAAGAAGTTTTATCAGATATCGACTTTGTTTTAGACACACAAGGAGGTAAAGTTTTAGAAAATTCAGTAAAGGTTCTAAAAAATGGAGGAACCGTAATTACAACTGTTGCACCAGATGTATCTGAAGAAGTGAAAGCTTTAGCTGAAAAGGAAAACAAAACAATTGCTAACATTTTAGTGCATTCTAGTGCCGAAGATATGTACACCTTAAAAGGGATGTTAGAAAGCGGAGCTATTAAACCAAATATCTATAAAACTTTTGCATTTGAGGCTATGGCAGACGCACACAGAGAAGTTGAAAAAGGAAGAACAGTAGGTAAAGTGATTGTTACTTTATAAAATTAATATTATAAAAAATATTAAAGCTGTTAGTGAATATTACGAGTAATTTTTTTTAATTATACCAAATGAATTTAATCAATCATTTTGATGTTTATTTGTTATTATCATTCCAAAATTAATAAACGAAACCATTATCGCTAACCTTTTAGCTATAATGGTTTTTTTGAAAATACGCCCCGTGTAGATATGGACAGATCCTGCAGAACGCGTAACTAAAAAAACCAAACAATTAAATATACCTTTAATCACACTAAAAATTGGTTAAACTTTTTTATTGAATGATCAAATTATAGAAAATCAAGATTGGTGAAATAAAATGCTTTTTATTGACTATTACCAAGCTTCTACAACTAAAGCAGGACTCTCAACGGAATGTGGATCTTTATTAAAATTACCATAGAAATTAGAATGTTTAAAACCAGCCTTCTCTAATAAAAGAGCCATGTCTTTTTTTAATAATGGTAATAATTCAATACTATTTTCTATTATTTGTTGGGTAGTTTTTACTGTCAATCGTGTATTAAAATCAATTTTATTTTGAGGTTTTCGATACCTATAAGAACGTTCAAAAATGATTTCATCATTTTCTATTCGTGGTAATTCCTTAATATTTTTGGCAATAATTCTATCATAATTCACTATTTGTAGTAATAATTTTCCGTCAAAAGTGAGTGCTGTTTTTGCTTGTTCCAAAAAATCATTTATTTCAATTATTGAATTCAAATGAACTAAGGTATTTCCAAAGCAAATAATACCATTGATAGAATTTTTATCAATTGAAGTATCTAATTCAAGCATA
The DNA here is from genome assembly GCF_023555435.1 of Polaribacter sp. Z014. Taxonomy (NCBI): domain Bacteria; kingdom Pseudomonadati; phylum Bacteroidota; class Flavobacteriia; order Flavobacteriales; family Flavobacteriaceae; genus Polaribacter; species Polaribacter sp. Z014. The sequence continues at coordinate 3,022 of NZ_JALCZP010000044.1, read as the reverse complement.
CTTAGTTGCTCAAATTGAATTGTATCAGAATTACTTTTCTTATTCTTAAGCGCTGTTTGTATCATTTCTGCATCCATATCAACACCAAGTACACTTTTATAGTATTTTATCAATTCAAAAGAAAGCGTTCCAATACCACAACCAACATCTAGTATTTTAGCATTATTTTCAGGTATTTTAGAGGTGATAAAATTAATTTGTGCTTCATTAATTTTAAAAATATGATGATAATACGGTGCTATTTGCTGATAAAAACTCATGGTACTTATTTTGTAACCAAATATAGTTTTTCTAAAGTATTCAAAGTGCTTTATCTGTGAAGAATAAAAGCATCTTAATAACAAGAGCAAATGAAGTCTGGCGCTTGAAACATTAAAGATTCTGGCTAAACAGAACAATACTTAAGCAATTATTGCAATTTTCAAGTAAGGATTCGTATTTAAAAACGAATCCTTATTTTTGCTTAAAATCAAGATTTAATGCTAAAATACATTCAAAAACACGTTATTTTATCTATTTCGGTAGGTATCATTTTTTTATGCACTTTAGTCGTATTTTTTGCCACCGAAGAAAGTTATAACGTAATTGAAAATACTTCTTTATGGGTTCGGAATTATTTTGGATACTTTTATTTATATCTAGGTTTTGGCTGTGTTGTGGCGCTTTTATTGATTTCATTTTCTAAATATGGAAGGATAAAATTGGGCAAACCAAACGCAGAGCCAGAATACTCACTTTGGTCTTGGATTGCCATGTTGTATAGTGCCGGAATGGGATCTGGAATTTTATTAAGAGCAGTACAAGAGCCTGTTTTTATGCAACAAAATCCGCCTTTTACTTCTAGTTTGCCCAATGAAATTGTTGCATTAGAATTTACATTTTATCAATGGGGAATTACCGCTTGGGCATTTTACGGATTATTTGCTGTTATTGTTGGGTATGCGCTTCATGTAAATAAAAAGAAAGTAAGAATTAGTGCTACCATAGAAGATCGAATTAAAAGTAAACCAATAAAAGGTGGCGTAGATATCATTACCATTATCACCACTATTTTTGGTTTAATTGCCGCTATTGGTTTAGGAACAACGCAGATTAACGGTGGGCTAAGTCATGTTTTTGATGCTGATTTCGGTATTACATCAACCATTCTATTATGCGTATTTATCTCAACAATTGCGTGTTATTCTGCTTGGAAAGGTGTGAATAAAGGAATCAAAATATTCTCGAATTTAAACATTATTGTCACTTTAATCATTTTGTTATTTGTCTTTTTTACGAGCGATGTAAAACGTATATTAAGTTCTTTTTTTACTGCTTTGTATCAATATATCATCGATTTTATACCGATGAGTTTGGCCATTGGTAATTACAATCCTGGTTTAGATTTTTTAACAGATTGGACTTTCTATTATTGGGCATTTTGGTTGGCTTGGGCACCTTTTACCGGTATTTTTATAGCACGTATTTCTAAAGGTAGAACCATAAGGCAACTACTTTTGGGTGTTTTAATTATTCCGAGTTTAGGAACCTTCTTTTGGTTTGCTATTTTTGGATCTTCTGCATTTCATTTCATAGAAACTTGGGGAGTGTACAACAACCAATTTGGAAATGTATTTTCATCCATTTTTGTATTTTTTGAGCAGTATCCATTCGCTACATTTTTAAATATTACTTCTATTTTTCTATTAATCAGTTTTCTAATTACATCTGTAGATTCAGCCGTTTTTGTATTAAGTATGTTTACAGATAATGGCTCTAAAAATCCAAGTAAAACCCATCGTGTAATCTGGTCTGTTTTTATTTTACTAGCAACCATTGCTTTAATTCTTTTAGGTAATATTAAAGCCAGTGTAAATGTTTTAGAAGCGGTGCAACGTTTGTTAATTATTACTTCGTTACCGTTTTCGTTTTTCATAATCATAATGTTTGGCTTTTTTGTAAAAGACCTTAGAAACAACCGATTAAAAACAAAAAAAATAGAGGAAGACTAAAACGGAAGCCTTCAATAAAACAGATTTTTTTTCAAAATTTTAAATTAAGCTATTATATCATTAAAACTTACAAGTGGTTTTAAATTCTTTAGAATAAGAAGAGAAAGCACACGAGAGCCTACTTTATAGATTCCTTTCTTTTAGGAGCTGTAATTTATATTCTCTTAATGTGGAAAAGTATCTTTAAATAAAAAGTCGATTTTACAATTGCAGCCACATATTACAAACTAAAAGATTGGTTCAAACCACAAAATAACGAGAGAAAAACACGTATTACACTGATTAACAATCTCGTAATTTCACATAATTAGCAGCGCACAATAGCCGGAAAGCACTATAGACAAAGGCCTTTATATCTAAACTCTATGACGACTTAATATACTATTGAAAAATATAATTGAAAAAAAATAAAATATTTTTAGGACATTTATTAAAACTTTGTATATTCGCAGACCTTTAGAAAAATAAGTGGTTTTTTATCACTAAAGCTGATGTATAGTAGCTAATTTATAATCAGTAAGTTGGAGATTTCGAGTCCTTTTTTAGACTCAATAGAACAACATATTATTAGAGGTATTTAGCTTATTCATTGAAATAATAAATAAAGGGGAGATACTCAAGCGGCCAACGAGGACGGACTGTAACTCCGTTGACTACGTCTTCGCAGGTTCGAATCCTGCTCTCCCCACAATTTATTTTTTTCAACGCTAAAATGAATTAAACTGCTTCTTAATTCAGATTCCATAAACTTAAACTCTTTTTCACCAATTCTAGGTTATAATTTTAAAAGTATTCAATTTATAAAACTATTCATTTTTGTTTTTAAAACCTTTGTGATATATACAAGTTCATGGTAAACTTAACAATACAAAATTATAAATAGTTATTTTGTATATATTAAAATCTGGCAAGTGCCAAAGCTTACGAGGTTATATAGGATCAAGTCCAAAAGTTGTGGGATTCAGAAATTATGCATAAATATTTGAGAGTCTAAAAAGGAAAAATTTGATATTTCTAACACCTCTAAATTG
>NZ_JALCZP010000043.1:0-8640 GCF_023555435.1 Polaribacter sp. Z014 | reverse complement strand
CAACACCGTATATAATTTATTGCTGGCTTCTCGCCTACTTACGAAAGTCCTCGCGGACTTTCTTGGTTGGTAATTATTTACTAAATTAGTTGCTTGAAACACGCAACAAACCATATACAACAACGTTGTGTGTAAGCTAAAAACCGAACTATGACAAAAATTAAAAAGACAAAAACAGTATATATTCTTGGAGCCGGTTTTTCAGTTGAGGCAAACGCACCTACTCAAGAAAAATTAGTAAGCGAAATTTTCAGAATTCATAAAACAAGACCAAACGTTTTCAATGAAAACAAGTTCGAGGAATTTGAAAAATTTTTAACTAAAACTTTAGGAATACCAACAGAATTACAAGAAACAATTCCTCTAGAAGATATTTTTACACCTTTAGATAGTTGTATCGCAGATAATATGTCATTTAGAGATTTATCAGTAACTCAATTAAAGCAAAAAAGGAATTTAATATTTGAACTTATTGGTATGGCTCTACAGCACATTTTAGAGTTATCGCAAAAAAAATATATTGATAACTTTGCTGATTATTTAGTAAATGAATCTAAAAAAAGATTGAATCATAATTACAGAAAAACGGATTTAGTTTCTGTGATAAGTACAAATTGGGATATTTTATTAGATAACTCAATTTACAACTCAATAAAAAAATCAAATGACCTTGGAGTTGTTGACTATTGCTGTTACATCAGTTCTTATGACAAGAATGACGAAACTGTCAAACCTGGACTTGAAATATTAGGTAAAGGAGGGTATAACGTAAAGCTCCTAAAATTACACGGTTCTTTAAATTGGTTACAATGTCCAAGATGTCAAAGAATATACGTGAAATTCAACCAAAAGATCGCAATGAATCCTTTTTCTACTGTAAACAAACCATCTTGTTTACATTGTGATAAGAATTTTGGAAAGTACAAATCACATCTTCTAAACGCGAATTTAATAATGCCTACATTCTTAAAAGACCTTTCTAATCCGCAATATAAAATCATTTGGCAAAATGCAGGAATTGAATTATCAGAAGCGAAAAAAATTGTTTTTATAGGTTATTCGTTACCACAAGCAGATTTTGAAATGAGACAATTATTATCTCGAATGGTAGATAAAGATACAGAAATTGAAGTTGTGAATTGGAAAAATCCTAATAAACCCGAAATTTATGACAATCTAGTAAGTGGATTTAAACAGTTTTTTGGTAGAGAAATTCAAGATTACGAAAAAGGAACTTCTAATTATGTTAAAGAATTAAATTTCAGGAATGAATAAAAGCCTACACACAACACCGTATATAATTTATTGCTGGCTTCTACCCTATTTACGAAAGTCCTCGCGGACTTTCTTGGTCGGTAATTATTTACTAAATTAGTTGCTTGAAACACGCAACAAACCATATACAACAACGTTGTAAAACATACCCAAGAAACATTGTGATTAACATTGAACTTTTAGTAAAAGACAAAATAAATACTCTTTGGAGCGAATTTGGAAACGAAGATTATTGTCAATTTTCACCAAATTCGATTGCGGAAATCCCAAAAGACGGATTAGTTTTCATCGGAATTAATCCATCAATGACTGACAAAGTAAAAGAGCAACTAATTGAAAAAAATGATATAAACTGCGAATTTCATAAATTGAGTTATGATGTTAATGAAGATTATCGTTATTTCAAAAAATTCTTTGATGTTGCGGAAAAAACTGGACTAAATTGGGGACATTTAGACTTGCTTTATAACCGAGAAACTAACCAAAAGAAAGTTGCAAGTTTACTAAAAACTGAACGTGGAAAAGATTTTATATACAAACAATGTATGATTTCTAAAATTGTACTTGACCAAATAATTGACGAAAAGAAACCGAGAATATTTGTTGTTAATAATACTTTAGCAAGAGACTTATTGGGAGAATATCATAAAGAAAAACCGAATAATGAAAGTACTCATTGGATTGGTTATGATTTTATATGGAACGAAGAATTCGGAACTTATGTTTATAAAAATAATCCCTTTTTCTTTACAAGTATGCTAACTGGACAAAGGGCATTAGATAATGGTTCTTACGAAAGGCTGATTTGGCAAATAAATTTAGTAAAAAACAAACAGAGTGAGTAAAGTACGTTTTACAACACCGTGTATAATTAATTGCTGGTTTTAGCTCACTTGGGAAATTCCTTCGGAATTTCGCCGTTCGTGCTTTATTTAGTAAATTCACTGCTTGAAACACGCAACTAATCATACACAACAACGTTGTAAGCAATTTTAGAAAAACATTATGAATAAAGAAAAATACTGCTTCGTAATTATGCCAATATCTGATCAGGAAGGATATGAAAAAGGTCATTTTACAAGAGTCTATAAACATTTGATAATTCCTGCCTGCAAAAGTGCTGGTTTTATTCCAATTAGAGCAGATGATGAAGTTAAAACTAATCATATTGTAATAGATATAATTAAGAAAATATTGGAATCAGATATTGTTTTATGTGATTTAAGTGCTAAAAACCCAAACGTTATGTACGAACTTGGTATAAGACAAGCATTTAATAAAAAAACAGTCTTGATTAAAGATAATAAAACCTCAAGAATATTTGACATACAAGGTTTGAGAACCATCGATTATGATGAGAATTTAAGAATAGATGAAGTCCAAACTAAAATTGAAAGTATTTCAAAAACTTTGAAAGAAACAACAGAATCAAAGAAAGACGATATTAACTCATTAATTCAATTATTATCTATTAAGCCTGCTGTTCTTCCTGAAAATTATGAAATTTCTAAAGAATCAAATTTAGTTTTAAGTGCGTTAAATGACATATCTAAAAGGCTTGCAAAAATAGAAGGAGATGAAAATCCTTCTTCTTTCAATAGAAAGCCAGAAATAGCTGAATTTAAAATTAACGGACACAAATTTCATAGTGGAAATCAATTATTTGATAGTGGTAATAATCATAAACAAATAGGCAAATTAATCACTGTAGAAGGAGAGACCGTTTATTACAAAAACCTTGAAGGAGAAATAAAATCATTTAATGGAAATGAAGCTTTATATGAAAGAATTGATTCTATACCATTTTAAAAAAACAGCTTACAACACCGTGTATAATTAATTGCTGGTTTTAGCCAGTTTACGAAAGTTCTCGCGAACTTTCTATCTGTGATTTATTTACTAACTTTAGTGATTAAAACACGCAACTAATCATACACAACAACGTTAGGTGTAAGTAAAATCGAACCTCAACAAATAAATTTTAAGACATCAAAATACATTTATTTTAAAGAAAAATGAATCTTAAAATCAAAATAAAATATTGAATAAGAAGTAAAATTTAAAATCTTAAGAAAATAAAAAAGATCTCTTCTGAACTGTACGAAAAAAAATATTTGAAGTTTAAGGTAATTTAGAAAAAGTAGATAAAGTTGAAATATTAAGAAAGCGAAAATCAAACTCTACTGAACTGTACGAAAAACTAAAATCTTGATGTTTAAGATAATGTTAGAAAAGTAGATAAAGTTGAAATAGTAAGAAAGCGAAAATCAAACTCTATTAAACTGTGCGAAAGACTAAAATCTGGATGTTTAAGACAATTTAGAGAAAGTAGATAAAGAGGAAATATTAAGAAAGCGAAAATCATACTCTACTGAACTGTACGAAAAACTAAAATCTTGATGTTTAAGATAATGTTAGAAAAGTAGATTAAGATGAAATAGTAAGAAAGCGAAAATCAAACTCCACTAAACTGAACGAAAGACTAAAATCTTGATGTTTAAGACAACTTAGGAAAAGTAGATAAAGAAGAAATATTAAGAAAACTATAATTTAAAAAAACAGGAATTTAATTTAGAAAAACTCGAAAATCAAATTACCTACACCTAACACCGTGTATTAAAAATTGCTACTTCTAGCCTATTTAAGAAAATACTCGCATATTTTTTTCTCTGTGTTTTATTTAGTAAATTCACTGCTTAAACAACGCAACTTTCAATACACAACCACGTTAGCTGTAATTTAAAAAAACTCATATAATGAAAAATAACATTTTATTTCTATTTCTATTAATTACGATAATCAGTTGTAAGGAAAAAAACGCAAAATCATCAACTAATGAATCAATTCCTAAAGAAACAACTAACGAAAAAATTTACAATGGAACAGGAAACGTAACCCAAGGATTAGCGGAAACACAAATTAAAAGTCTTATTTCTTGTAATCGAGGAGGTAGCAGAATTTCAGGAGTTGGAGAAATAAAAGATGATTTAGGAAATAGTTGGACAGTTCCCGGAATTAATCATTTCAACGAATCGACCAAAGCTTCTGATTTATATAATGAATGTAACTCTATAACACCAAATAATCTTTCAGAAATAGATATGAATTCCGTTCCTGTCTTTGAGATAGATTCGGACGGAGAAATCATTACAGGCTATCTTTTTGCGGATAATTATTTTGAACTTTACATTAACGGAAAATTAATAGCAGTTGACCCAGTACCTTTTACACCATTTAATTCAAACATTGTAAAATTCAAAGTAAAAAAACCTTATACAATTGCAGTAAAACTAATAGATTGGGAAGAACATTTAGGTTTAGGTTCAGAAAATAATAGAGGAAAAGATTTTCATCCTGGAGATGGAGGTTTTATAGCCAGCTTTAGTGATGGGACTATTACAAATAGCAAATGGAAAGCACAAACTTTTTATACTGCACCTATTAGTGATTTAAGTTGTTTAAGTGAAATTGGAGAAAAAAGAATCTCTTCAAATTGCAGTACAGATGGAGTTGATAATGGAACAGCATTTTACGGTATTCATTGGAAAATTCCAGAAAATAGTTTTGACGTTACTTTCAATGACAGCCAATGGCCAAATGCGACCACATATACTGAAGATGAAATAGGAGTAAATAATAAAAAAGCATATATGAACTTCATAGAAAAATTTAGTGGAAAAGGTGCTGAATTTATTTGGTCTACTAATGTCGTTTTGGATAATGAAGTCATTGTTCGTTACAAAGTGGAATAAAAACTACAGCTAACACCGTATATAATTTATTGCTAGCTTCTCGCCTACTTACGAAAGTCCTCGCGGACTTTCTTGGTCGGTAATTATTTACTAAATTAGTTGCTTAAAACACGCAACAAACCATATACAACAACGTTAGCACCAATTATGAAATCGAGCATTTTAATAAAATTTCTGCTTTTATTTGGGTTATTTTATTCTTGTAATAAAAAATCTGAAAATACGAATTCGGAATTTATTGAAAGCAAATTATTTGGAAAAGTAAAAAGTATTGAAACTAAAACTTTTAAAAATGACACGTTAAAATCGGTAGAATTGGAAATCTACAGAAAAGACGGAATTATTGAAAAAAGTAAATTCCGCTTTGAACCCAATTTATCATATGGAGAAAAACTTTTCAAATACGACAATAAGAATAATTTAGAAAAAGAAGTAATAATTTCAGACGGAGATACAACTAACACGAATTTATACATTTATAATAATCTTGGTTTATTGAAAAAAGAGGAATATTATGAAAATAAACTTCATAGTATAACTAATTTCAAATTAGATTCTTCTGGAAAGATTATTGAGAAAAATTTCAAATACTTGAATTCGGACGGTTTGAGAACTTTTAAATTCTATTACCCAGACAGTTTAACAACAATTATAAAGGAATATTTGCGAGGGAATCCAGATACAACCAGAGAAATAAAAATATATCCTCAAGAAAATAAAAAGAAAATATTGAAAAAAAGGTCTTTCTCAAAATCTGAATTTGGAGAAGTTTTTTATCATAATAATCAAGGAAATATTATCAAAAAGGAAAAATATTACGAGGGAAAAATAACAGAAACTGAAAACTTCACTTATGAATTAGATTATAATAAAAATTGGTTAAAATCTGAAAGTGGAAAAATTAGAAAAGAACGGAAAATTGAATATTATGAAAATTAACTGGTGCTAACACCGTGTATAAAAAATTGCTATATTAGTGCTTTACCAAAAGTAGTTGCATTTTTGTAAACAACAATTTTCCTGCGGAAAATAGCCGTTCACTTTAAACGCAACTTTCCATAACACAACAACGTTAGGCAACATACCCACGATTACGCAAAAAAACCACATCAAGAAAAAATGATTACGAAAATTAACAAGCTTAAAAAATTTGGTATATATAAGGATTTTTCTTGGAATGGATTAGATGATTTTAAACAGAAAAACTTAATTTATGGTTGGAATTATTCAGGTAAAACTACTTTATCAAAACTATTTCAAACTATAGAATTTAGAGATAAAAACAAACATTTTTCAGGTTCAGAATTTGACATTACAACTAAAAAGGACAATACCGAATTAAATCACACTCAAAATGATTTAGAAAACTTTCCTTATGATATAAAAGTATTTAATTCAGATTATATTAAACGAATTTTTACTTTCGATTTACCTAACTCGAACATTCAACCAATTTCATTTTATCTTGGAGATCCATCAGGCGAACTGGATAACAAAATCAAAATACTAAATAAGAAGATAATACAATTAGAAAACATTAGGGATAATCGTTATCAAAAAATAGTTGATGAATTTAGTAATTACAATAAAAAAAACGGAAAATTCACAATAAAAGCAAAAGAAATAAGAGAAAATTACCTTGATAATAAACTTGACCAAAACAATTTAAATAAGGCTAAAATCCAACAAATTACAGATAAAGTTAAGTCTGACTTATCAAAATATATTTTATCCGACATAGAAAAAGAAAAAACAAAATCAAAAGCAATAACTGAAAACACTTTTGAGCTTCAAAAAGAAAATTTTAGCTTTATAGAAAAGTTAGAAACACTTGCTAATAAAGTGAAATCCATTTTAGAAGATTCTGCACCTAAATCAATTCCATTACCAGAATTAGACGAAAATAAAATATTATTCAATTGGGTTCAGGCAGGAATCAAACTACACGAAAATGAAACTGATTGTAAATTTTGTACAAATCCGTTGCCAAAGAATAGAATAAGTGATTTAAACTTATACTATTCTGAGAAACTTCAAGAAATCCAAAATGAAATTGAATCTGTTCAAAAAGAATTAAAAGCAGAAAATGATAAACTAAATATCCAATTTCCTGATAAAAAGAATTTAGAAAATAGTTATCAAAAGGATTATGAAAACTCAATTAGTGCTTACTCTAAAACTGTTAATCAATATAAAGCTCAATTAATAATATTAGAAAAAGACTTGAAACGTAAAGCTTCTAATTATTTTAATAATATTCCAATAACAGAAATTGAAATTATAACTTTAAAAAAAGAGTTTGACAATATTGAAAGTTCAATAAAAGCTCATAATGATTGGTTAAATCAATTTGATGAAAACAAAGCAAAATCAATAAGTGAAATCTTAAATCATTACATCGCTGAATATTTACAAACGGAAAATTATAATCTAAAAGAATCTAATAAAATTAAATCCGTACAAATAATTTCTAATATTAATTCTATAATTTCAACAAATAATGTTGATAAATTAGTTCTTGAAACACAATTAAAAAGTAGCGTAAAAGGACAAGAGGAATTAAACGACATATTAGAAATTCTACTGCATCGCAATGATATTAGAATCGAGATAAAAGAAGATAAATTTACACTTGAAAGAAGCGGACATTTAGCCAGTAATTTAAGTGAAGGAGAAAAGTCTGCAATTGCATTTGCTTATTTTTTAACGGAACTTAAATCATTAAGAGATGACGAACCACCAAAATTATATAAAACAATTGTATTTATAGATGACCCAATTTCAAGTTTAGATAGTAATCATATTTTCCAGGTTAGATTGCTATTACATAATTTTTTCAAAATAAAAGATTTTGCTCAACTTTTTATTTCAACACATAATTTTGAGTTTTTCTCAGTTATGTTAGATACAAAGCTTATGGGTAGAATAAATAAAGATACGGCAGAAAAGAATCGCCCATTATATTTTATCAAAAGAAATGATAATAACAATTCCGTTATTAAAAAATTACCAAAAGCATTCAGTTCATATAAATCTGAATATGTTGGACTATTTCATATAATTAAAGAGTTTAATGATTTAGAAGATAAAGAAAACTTTACGAATTTATTAATTTTACCGAATGCAGTCCGTAGATTTCTTGAATTGTATACAATAATGAAATATCCAAGTGTAAATGAGGTTGATAATCGAGTAAAACAAATTTTCAACCCTGACGACAAACCATTATATAATACTAAATTATTACATTGGTTTTCTCATCAAAATCAATTTGAGAAAGTACAGCAACACGATGATAAAATATTACAAATTGAAGATGCAATAAGTGAACTACTTGAATACATTGAAACAAAAGATAATTTGCATTGGAAAGGACTAAACGGTGAATAAAGTACGATTGCCTAACACCGTATATAATTTATTGCTGGCTTCTCGCTTACTTACGAAAGTCCTCGCGGACTTTCTTGGTCGGTAATTATTTACTAAATTAGGTGCTTGAAACACGCAACAAACCATATACAACAACGTTGCAAAAAATTGCTCACTCACTCAAATTCTGAATTGAAAATAGCGTTTAAAAAATAAAAAAATAGAATTTAAAATTGTGGAACAC
>NZ_JALCZP010000042.1:0-8724 GCF_023555435.1 Polaribacter sp. Z014 | reverse complement strand
CCAAGATTTTGAAGTTGAACAGACTGCATAAACCGTTTTGCTGCGCTTCACTTTTTATAAGTCTTTCTCAATTCAAAATAATGAAAATGTATCAGTAGCAATAAAAGTAAAACGTTCTAGACATAAGGAAGACCTGGTAATTTCGCGCGCATATAACAACAATTAATATTTTTTATGGGAATATGTATTGTTTTGCTATAGGTAGTTAAAAAGTACCCATTTGTTTTATCAAAACAAAAAAAAAGTCAAGATATAAATCTTGACTTTTCGTACTATACTTGTAGCGAGAACGGGATTTGAACCCGTGACCTCAGGGTTATGAATTTAACAAAAACCCCGATTTTTTACGCTATTATACCTTATTTTAACTAAATCGTGTACCGAAACGTGTACTCTGATTTATAATAAATTTCTGTTCAAATATACTGATATTTGTGATACAAAAAAGAAAGCGACAACCGAAGTTGCCGCTTTAAATGTTTTCACAACGGAATAATCCTTATTGTGAATTGATTTCAAATTGTCCTACAAATATAACTTAAAAAAATTAAAAGATTATACGGGTATCCGTAAACTGTTTTAATTTTTTTATTATAAATTTAAAGTCAGATTGAAAAAGAAAATTATGAAAAAAATATTGGGTTTAGACCTTGGTACAAATTCCATAGGTTGGGCTTTGACTTCACAGGATTTTGAGAATAAAAAAGGAGAAATAAATGGATTAGGAAGTAGAATTATTCCTATGTCTCAAGATATTTTAGGAAAGTTTGATTCAGGACAATCTCACTCTCAAACAGCAAATAGAACAAGTTATAGAGGTGTTAGAAGACTTTATCAAAGAAATTTATTAAGAAGAGAAAGACTGCATAGGGTTTTAAATGTTTTAAACTTTTTACCAAAACATTATAAAGAATCTATTGATTTCGAAAAATATTTTGGTCAGTTTAAAGATAATACTGAGATTAAACTTAATTATAGTAAAAATGAAGAAGGAAAACATGAATTTATTTTTATGGATTCCTTTAACGAAATGGTTGCTGAATTTAAAGAAGCTGGAAAAGAAACTAAAATTCCTTTAGATTGGACTATCTATTATCTTCGTAAGAAATCATTAATAGAAAAAATTACTAAAGAAGAATTAGCTTGGGTTCTTTTAAACTTTAATCAAAAAAGAGGGTATTATCAATTACGTGGAGAAGAAGAAGATGAAAGTAAAACAAGTAAAAAAGAATTTTACTCTTTAAAAGTAAAAGAGGTTTTAGCTACTGAAGATAAAAATTTAAGAGGAACTTGGTATCATGTAATTTTAGAAAATAATTGGGTTTATAAAAGGCAAAGTAAAGAACCATTAGATAATTGGTTAGGTAAAACTAAAGAGTTTATTGTAACTACTCAGTTAGAAAAAGATGGATCCGATAAATTAGACAAAGAAGGTAATATAAGAAGAAGTTTTAGTGCTGTAGATTCTGAAAAAGATTGGATTGCTATTAAAAAGAAAACTGAACAAGATATCGAACAAAGTACTAAAACTGTAGGGCAGTATATCTATGAAGCACTTTTAAATAATTCATCACAAAAAATTAGAGGTAAACTAGTTAAAACTATTGAAAGAAAGTTTTATAAGGAGGAATTACAAGCAATATTAAAAACACAAATAGAATTTCATCCCGAATTAAAGAATAGAGAATTATACAAAGCTTGTGTAAATGAATTATACTCAAGAAATGAAGGGCATCAAAATAATATAAAAGATAATGGTTTTGATTATCTCTTTATTGATGATATAATTTTTTACCAAAGACCTCTGAAAAGTAAAAAATCAACAATATCTGATTGTACTTATGAAGAAAGAATTTTTATAAAAGATGGAATTAGAAATGTACAAAAGATAAAATGTATTGCTAAATCACATCCTTTATTTCAAGAATTTAGATTGTGGCAATTTTTAAAAAATTTAAAAATTCATCAAAAAGAAAATATAGAAAATGGTAAGTTTGATGAAGATATTACAGATCATATTTTTACAAGTGATAATGATTGGGTTATACTGTATGATTTTTTAAATGATAAAAAAGAAGTGGAACAGAAACATATTCTTGATTTTTTAGTTGAGAATAAAAAGATAGCGAAAATTGATAGGAAAAATTATCGATGGAATTATGTAGAAGATAAAAAATATCCTGCAAACGAAACTAGAGCTTCTTTTTTGTCTAGATTAAAAAAAGTAAAGAATGAAAAAGGAACTGATTTTTTATCTAAAGAAATAGAGATTGCTTTATGGCACATTATTTATTCTGTAAAAGATAAAAAAGAATATGAAGCAGCTATCAATACTTTTGCATTAAAAAATAATTTAGATAAAGATACGTTTGTAGATGCTTTTATAAAATATCCACCTTTTAAAAATGATTATGGTGCCTATTCAGAAAAAGCAATTAAAAAGATATTGCCTTTAATGAGAATGGGGAAATATTGGAATGAAGCTGAAATTTCAGATGATGTAAAAAATAGAATTTTACAAATACAAGAGAGATTAGAAAGTATAAATTACGACAAAGAAGTTTTTAAAGGTGATAAAAAAGACCGATTAAAAACGATCGCAGATGATGAAATTCCTAAACAGTTTATAAAAAGCTTTATAAATTATAAAGATAAAAACCCTTTAACAGGCTTAAATACATATCAAGCTTGTTATGCTATTTATGAGCGTCATTCTGAATCGGGTATAATTAAACCATGGAAATCTCCAAACGATATTGACACCTATCTAAATGAATTTAAACAGCATAGTTTAAGAAACCCAATAGTAGAACAAGTTGTTACAGAAACGTTACGGGTTGTGAGAGATATTTGGAAACATTATGGAAAAGGTGAAATTAATTTTTTTAACGAAATTCATGTAGAATTAGGTAGAGAAATGAAAAACTCTAGTGACAAACGTAAAGCAATGTCTTCTAGAAATATAGAAAATGAAAATACTAATGAAAGAATAAAATCTTTACTAGAAGAACTTAAAAATGATTCAGAAGATGATATAAGACCATATTCCCCAAGTCATCAAGAAATCTTAAAAATCTACGAGGAAGGTGTTTTTCAAAATCCTGAAGTTTCTTTTACTAAAATGAAAGAAGATGATATCGAGAAGATTAGAAAAAGTAGTTCACCAACTAAGTCTGAAATTAATAAGTATAAGTTATGGTTAGAACAAGGTTATATTTCTCCTTATACAGGTAAAATGATTCCTTTAAGCAAATTGTTTTCTATTGATTATCAAATAGAACACATCATTCCACAATCTCGTTATTTTGATAACTCAATGACAAATAAGATTATTTGTGAAAGTGAAGTAAATCAATTAAAAGACAATAAAACAGCCTATGAGTTTTTAAAAGGAGAAGGAGGTAGGGTAGTTACTCTAAGCAATGGAAATACAGTAACTTTATTTAATATTGATAAATACGAGAAACATTGTCAACAATATTTTAAAAAAAATAGAACAAAACTAAATAACTTATTGTCAGAAGATATTCCTGAAGGATTTATAAACAGACAATTAAATGATAGTAGGTATATAAGTAAAATTATTAAAACGCTTTTAAGTAATATTGTTAGAGAAGAAGGAGAAAAAGAAGCTACAACAAAACGTCTTGTGCCAGTTACAGGCTCTATTACTTCTAGGTTAAAACAAGATTGGGGTTTAAATGATAAATGGAATGAAATAGTTGCTCCTAGATTTATGAGATTAAATGAATTAACAAACTCTAAAGATTTTGGGGAATGGGATTCAAAAATAAATGCTTTTAGAACAAAAGTTCCAGATGAAATATCAAGAGGATTCAGTAAAAAAAGAATAGATCATAGACACCATGCTTTAGATGCTTTAATAATAGCTTGTTGTACAAAAAAACATACTAATTATTTAGGTTCGTTAAATTCTGAAAGAGAAAATTACGGTTTAAAAGAGAGTTTGTTAATAAAAAACAAACAAGGAGATTTTACGAAGCACTTTCAATTACCATGGGCAAATTTCTCTACAGAAGCTAAGGAAGACTTAGAAAAGACAATTATCAGTTTTAAGCAAAATTTAAGAATCATAAATAAAACGAATAATAAAACTTGGCAATGGGAACCACAAAGCGATGGAACTTTTAAAAAAATATTAAAAAAACAAAAAGACGCTACAAACTCCACTAATAAAACAAATTGGGCTATTAGAAAACCAATGCATAAAGAAACAGTATCTGGTGCTGTTAAAATAAAAAAGATTAAAAAAGGATTTAGCAATATTACTAGTTATTTAGATAAACCTGACTTAATTGTAGATAAATCAATTAAAAGAAAAGTAAAGAGTTTATTAACTCTTTTTGATAATGATTTAAAAAAAGTCAGAAAATATTTAAAGGAATCACCTCTTTTAATTGAAGGAAAAGAAATTACTAAAACAAAAGTATTTGAATGGTCTGAAAATGCAACTGCTACTAGAGCAGCTTTAAATGAAAAGTTTACTAGAAAACAACTTGAATCTATTACTGATGGAGGTATAATAACTATTTTAGAAAGACATCTACAAAATTATATAGATGACGACCAAAAAGAGAGATTTGATTTAGCTTTTAACTCGGATGGTGTTGATGCTTTAAATAAAAATATAAAAGTATTAAATAATGGTAAAAATCATTATCCAATTTATAAAGTACGTTTTTATGAAGAAGGTAGTAAATTTAGTATTGGAGAAAGTGGTGCTAAAGCAACTAAGTTTGTAGAAGCTGCCAAGGGAACAAATTTATTCTTTGCAATTTATTACGATGAAGAAAAGAAAAAAAGAGTATTTGAAACCATTCCTTTAAATGAAGTTATAGCGCATCAAAAGCAAACTGCATCACTTCCTAAAGATAAACGATTACCAATTCAGCCAAGTAATATAAAGGGAGACTTTTTATTTACTCTTTCTCCTAATGATTTGGTATATGTTCCAACAGATGAAGAATTAGAAAATAAATCTTTAGTCGATTTTAATAATCTATCTAATGAACAAGTTTCTAGAGTTTATAAAATGGTAAGCAGTTCAAATTCTCAATGTTTTTTTATAAGAAATGATATCTCCAAACCTATTTATAATAAAAAGGAGTTTTCTGCTTTAAATAAGATGGAAAAGGATATTGAAGACCGAATGATAAAGGATAGGTGTTGGAAATTAAACATAAATAGAATTGGAAGTGTAAATGCTCAAATATGATAAAAAGAACCATCTATATTGGAAATCCTTCTTATCTAAAACTGAAACAAAAGCAATTAGTGGTTCAAGAGCCAGAAACGAAAGAAATTAAAGGAACTGTACCCATTGAAGATATTGCTTTGTTAATGCTCGATCATTATCAGATAACAATTTCTAATCAATTATTGATAAAGCTTCAAGGAAACAACGTTGCTGTAATAAGTTGTGATGAGCATCATTTACCTTTCGGTATGATGTTACCAATGTATGGTCATTCAGAATATTCTGAGAGAATTAAACATCAATTAGCAGCCTCAGAACCTTTAAAAAAACAACTTTGGAAACAAACAGTTGAGCAAAAAATAGAAAATCAAAAAACACTTTTAGATTTAAACAATAAAGTATCAGAGCCTTTAGCGGAATATAAACTACATGTAAAAAGTGGAGATACTACCAATAGAGAAGGTATTGCTGCTCAATTTTATTGGAAACATTTATTTGAGAATTTTTCTAGAGAACGTTACGGAGAAGAACCTAATAATTTATTAAATTTTGGGTACGCTGTTTTAAGAAGTATTGTAGCAAGAGCTTTGGTTAGTAGTGGATTATTGCCTGTTTTAGGGATTTTTCATAGAAATAAATACAATGCATATTGTTTAGCGGATGATATTATGGAGCCTTATAGACCTTTTGTCGATAAGTTAGTTTACAATTATATAATTAATAACAATAATTACGAGTTAAATAAAGATGCGAAAGCAACTATTTTAACAATTGCAACACAAGATGTATTTATTGATGGAGTTGTAAGACCTTTATTTATTGCTGTTTCTACAACAACAGCTAGTTTATATAAATGCTTTACAGGAGATTTACGACAAATAAAATATCCTGAACTAGATTAATAAAAATGTCATCAAAAAGGTATAACGCTTATAGAATTATGTGGGTTTTAGTATTTTTTGATTTACCAACAGAAACTAAAAGAGAACGGAAAGTAGCAGGTCAGTTTCGTAAAAAATTAATTGACGATGGGTTTACGATGTTCCAATTTTCTATTTATTTAAGACATTGTCCTAGTAGAGAAAATGCTAAAGTACATACTAAGAGAGTGAAGCTAAGTTTACCAAAACACGGTAAGGTTTGTATTTTAGAAATTACAGACAAGCAATTTGGTAATATGGAGTTATTTCATGGAATAAAAGAAGTCGACTTGCCTCAACCAACACAACAACTACAGTTATTTTAATTAGGATACAAAAAATCAAAATAAATTATCTTCAACTTTTACTTAACATAGATTTTTTTAATCTAAAAAAGGAATCCCAAAGTATTGATTTTACTCAATATTTTGGGATTGACCTTGTGATTGCTCACGTAAAAATACAATTTGAAATCAATTCACAACCATCTAATATGTAACGTTAAGCCAAAGATACTTGTGATTGCTCACGTAAAAATACAATTTGAAATCAATTCACAACAAAACATCGTTAAGAAATTTCTTTTGTTCGCTTGTGATTGCTCACGTAAAAATACAATTTGAAATCAATTCACAACATTGTAGGTCATAAGTACCAAAAGAAATATCTTGTGATTGCTCACGTAAAAATACAATTTGAAATCAATTCACAACTTAACCTTATATTTGCTGCATGGTTGCAATCTTGTGATTGCTCACGTAAAAATACAATTTGAAATCAATTCACAACAATGTATTCTTTAATCTGTACATTTGCATACTTGTGATTGCTCACGTAAAAATACAATTTGAAATCAATTCACAACAAATATGACTCTTTAGAATTAGCAGAAAGTCTTGTGATTGCTCACGTAAAAATACAATTTGAAATCAATTCACAACAGTTAAAGCTTCATCAATTGTTAAATAATTCTTGTGATTGCTCACGTAAAAATACAATTTGAAATCAATTCACAACAAAGCGTGGGGCGTGCCTTTGGTTTTAGTTCTTGTGATTGCTCACGTAAAAATACAATTTGAAATCAATTCACAACATGCTTTTACATACACTATGCCTATGAGTGCTTGTGATTGCTCACGTAAAAATACAATTTGAAATCAATTCACAACGAAGTTCTATTGTCTATAACTTTTTCACCACTTGTGATTGCTCACGTAAAAATACAATTTGAAATCAATTCACAACATTTGTTCTATTATATTTTTTAATTGTTTACTTGTGATTGCTCACGTAAAAATACAATTTGAAATCAATTCACAACAGAAATAGCCTTATCAATTCCATTTGATAACTTGTGATTGCTCACGTAAAAATACAATTTGAAATCAATTCACAACGTTGAGGTTAAAGTAGTTACATTATTTAAACTTGTGATTGCTCACGTAAAAATACAATTTGAAATCAATTCACAACAAGTTAACAACTAAATTAGATAAAGAGATTCTTGTGATTGCTCACGTAAAAATACAATTTGAAATCAATTCACAACATTCTTTACTTGCTTTAGATAAGAATAGTACTTGTGATTGCTCACGTAAAAATACAATTTGAAATCAATTCACAACTAATAACGTCTGCTTTAATTCTTCTTCCCACTTGTGATTGCTCACGTAAAAATACAATTTGAAATCAATTCACAACCCACAACCATTTTTATACCCTGCTTACGTACTTGTGATTGCTCACGTAAAAATACAATTTGAAATCAATTCACAACTCATGATAATGAATTTAGCCAACCGTAGGGCTTGTGATTGCTCACGTAAAAATACAATTTGAAATCAATTCACAACTAGTAAGAGAAATTGGCGAAAATAAGATAACTTGTGATTGCTCACGTAAAAATACAATTTGAAATCAATTCACAACTAACCGCATTGTGTTTTAAGATTGGTATAACTTGTGATTGCTCACGTAAAAATACAATTTGAAATCAATTCACAACACACAACTAGGAACACTCGCAAAAGCAATTCTTGTGATTGCTCACGTAAAAATACAATTTGAAATCAATTCACAACTCTATTGTCTGCTTCGTATGCAAACTTTCTCTTGTGATTGCTCACGTAAAAATACAATTTGAAATCAATTCACAACATAACCCTGCTATTGTTGCCCTTAATAGTACTTGTGATTGCTCACGTAAAAATACAATTTGAAATCAATTCACAACGGGTATTCTGGGTTACTATCTTCTATAACTCTTGTGATTGCTCACGTAAAAATACAATTTGAAATCAATTCACAACACTAGCTTTTCTAGGTATTTTATTTAATTGCTTGTGATTGCTCACGTAAAAATACAATTTGAAATCAATTCACAACACATTGCTACAGATGAAGACGATATTGATACTTGTGATTGCTCACGTAAAAATACAATTTGAAATCAATTCACAACAGCAAGGTGCTTATTATGTATACCGATATTCTTGTGATTGCTCACGTAAAAATACAATTTGAAATCAATTCACAACGGAAGTTCTGCAATGACCGCCTTTAGTAGACTTGTGATTGCTCACGTAA
>NZ_JALCZP010000041.1:0-8744 GCF_023555435.1 Polaribacter sp. Z014 | reverse complement strand
GCTTAATAAAAGTAGTTGCTTTTTTATTCACTTCTGTTTTCTTTCGGAAAATAGTCGTTCATAAAACCGCAACTTTCAATACACAACCACGTTAGAGCACATATAACAACTCAAATGAAAATGACAGGATATCATATTATAATTATAGGAATATTACTAATAGGAGTCGGTACTTTTCTAACTATTTACGGACAATCAGTTAATAGCAAAAAGGATAATGAAAAATTGACTGAACAAAATATTGGTCTTCAAACTAAACTTGGTAGTTTAGAAAGCACCAATAATTCTTTGGATAAAAACTTATCTGAATTAAGAATTGAAAACAAATCTTTAAGTGAGCAATACAACGATATGCTAAATCAAAATCAAGGCATATTAGGACAATCAAAAGAAATACTTGGTCAGAATACAAATCTTCAGGGCAGTAATTTAAAACTGAGTAAACAAATTGAAAAATATCAAACAGCTATAGAAGAAAAAGAAAAAGAAATTGAATTATTAAAAAAAAGAGTTGATAATAAAGACCCTAGAATTATAATAAAACATAATGAGGTAAATAAAATTGATGAAGGTTATGAATTTAAATTAGTTTTTGGAGCCCAATTCCCTATTTTATTAAAAAATATAATACTTGACATCAAATTTGAAAATGAAATTTTGGATGCTACAAGCGGAACAATTTCTAATGCAGGAGGAATGGCTCTTGGAGGAAGCTTTGACTTAAAAATCAACCCAGATAGAAAATCTATAACTTATCAAAGAGTTGAATTATATCCTGGAAATGAAATAGTATTTACAATAATTAGTAAAACGGAAAACAAAATTATTGACATAAAAGGACAACCAAATTAAATACGTGCTCTAACACCGTATAAAAATAATTGCGGTTTAGTGCTTAATCAAAGGTCGTTGCGTGTTTGTAACGTCTGATTTTCCTTCGGAAAATCCTCGCATACAAACCCGCAACTATTCTTATACATAAACGTTGTACACAAGCTGAAAAACACCGCAAAAGCAGCCGCATAAATAGCACATTTATTTTTTTTTCAACGCAAATCCAACGCTAAAAAAAACAAAAGAGCTATTTTAGCCAACGCTCAACCGAATTAAAGAAATGAAAAATGAAGCTCACGCAAGAATAAAAATTAATCAACTGCTCGAAGAGGCAGAATGGAGATTTTTTGACAATGAGAAAGGTTCTGCGAATATCTTACTTGAAAATCACGTAAAAATCACCCAAACTGAAGTTGACGCTTGGGGAAACGATTTTGAAAAAATAAAAACTGGTTCTTTAGATTTTTTATTAGTTGACAGCAATAACAAACCTATCTGCGTTCTAGAAGCTAAAAAAGAGAGTCTTCATCCTCTTATTGCAAAGGAACAAGCTAGAAAGTATGCAAAAACTGTTGGAGCTCAATTTATTATTCTTTCAAATGGAATTGTACATTTCCTTTGGAACTTAGAAAAAGGAAACCCAAAACCAATTTACAAATTTCCTTCACCAAGCGAAATTGGAGCAATTAAGGAATGGAATCCTGATAGAAAAACATTAGCAAGCGAAGAAATCAAAGATGATTTTATTTCAATCGTGCAAATGCCTGATTATGCAAAAAAACCCGAATGGAGAGGAAATCCGATTGACAGTAAAGACTTTGTTTGGAATAATGGGTTACGGTTTTTAAGACATTACCAATTAAAAGCAATCCAAAAATTACAAAAAGCAGTTGCAAATAACAAAGACCGTTTTCTTTTTGAAATGGCAACTGGAACAGGAAAAACACTTACTGCTGCTGGAGTAATTAGACTTTTCTTAAGAACTCGAAATGCAAGACGGGTTTTATTTCTTGTAGACAGATTGGAACTAGAAGACCAAGCTTGGAAAGCTTTTACAAACTATCTCAAACCAGATTACACAACATTTATCTACAAGGAACATAAAACCGACTGGAGAAAAGCAGATATAGTTGTTACAACTATTCAGTCATTAATGTTCAATAACAAATATAGATACGAATTTAAACCAACAGATTTTGACTTGTTAATATCTGATGAATCTCATCGTTCTATTTCTGGTAATGCAAGAGCAGTTTTCGAATATTTCCACGGTTACAAATTAGGTTTAACAGCAACGCCAAAAGATTATTTAAAAAGTGTTGATATTGACAAAGTAAAAGAAAACGACCCAAGAGAAATAGAAAGACGTTTATTAAGAGACACCTATGCAACCTTCGGTTGCGAAGGTGGTGACCCAACTTTTCGCTATTCTTTAATCGATGGAGTAAAAGATGGTTTCCTTATCAACCCAAGAGTTTTAGATGCTAGAACAGAAATAACTACACAATTACTTTCTGACGAAGGTTATTCGGTTGCAATTGCAACCGAAGAAGGAGAAGAAACAGAAACCTTTGTTTCAAGAGATTTTGAGAAAAAATTCTTTTCAGAAAAAACAAATCGTGTTTTCTGTAAAACTTTTTTAGAAAATGCTTTGCGTGACCCAATTACCAAAGAAATTGGTAAAACAATCATTTTTGCTGTTAGTCAAAATCACGCAAGAAAAATCACTGAAATTTTAAACGATTTTGCAGAACAATTATACCCAAATAAATATAATTCAGATTTCGCTGTTCAGGTGACATCTCAAGTTGGTGATGCTCAACAAATGACTATCAATTTTACAAACAATAATCTTAATGGAAAATCATCTTGGTTAGAAGGCTACAAAACTAGTAAAACTAGAATTTGCGTAACAGTTGGAATGATGACAACTGGTTATGATTGTCCTGATTTACTTAATTTATGTATGATGCGACCAATATTCAGTCCTGCTGATTTTGTTCAAATAAAAGGAAGAGGAACTCGTAAACATACATTTACACATAGTTTTAAAAATGAACTTGACGAAAAAGAAATAATAAAGAAAGAGAAAGAAATATTTAAACTCTTTGATTTCTTTGCTAACTGTGAATATTTTGAAGAAAAATTTGATTATGATGAGAAACTAAAATTA
The DNA here is from genome assembly GCF_023555435.1 of Polaribacter sp. Z014. Lineage (NCBI taxonomy): Bacteria > Pseudomonadati > Bacteroidota > Flavobacteriia > Flavobacteriales > Flavobacteriaceae > Polaribacter > Polaribacter sp. Z014. The sequence goes on along the minus strand of NZ_JALCZP010000041.1, from coordinate 5,737 downwards.
CCAAAACCAAGAAATGGAAATCCAGAAGGTGGCGGAAGTGGTTTTGATATTGACAAATACAACAGTTTAAGACCAGACCCAATTTTATCTGTAAGCGAAGAGCAGATTGGTTGTGATGGAATGCGAATTGATAGAGAACTTTTCAGAAAGTTTGAAAACCGAATCGTAATGGATGATATTATAAAAAAGAACGTAGAACTTGGTAATTGGGAACACGTAGTAAGTCATATTCAATCCGAAATATTTGATAAACCTGAGGAATATTTCAATTTAGAAAAGCTGCGTAAAGCCGCAAAAATTGATAGAAAAATTTCAATACGTGAGGTTGTAGAAAAAATATTCGGCATAATTCCAAAATTTAAATCAAAAGATGAATTATTGGAAGAAGAGTTTGATAAATTCATTTCTATTTATCCACCGAGTGAAGAAGAGATTAATATAAGAGCTTTAAAGTATTTTTTTAAAGCATACATAGTAGACCAAGACATTAGAAAAATAATTGAAACAAAAGATTTTCAAGCATTACAAACAAATCCTACATTGACTATTTCACAATTTAAGGCAGTTGCTACAAAATACAGAAAAGTAATTCCAGTGTATATAAAAGATTATATAAAATTAGAGCAGTTTGCTGCTTAAAAAATATTTATGTTAGATACGACAACAAAAAAAAGAATTAACGATTGCCGAGATATTTTAGTAGGTAAATTACCAGACCCAAAAGGACAAATAGAACAAATTACCATTGGCTTAATTTATAAGTTTATGGATGATATGGATAAAGAATCTATTGAATTAGGAGGTAATGCGAAGTTTTTTTCAGGTGAGTTTAAAAAATACAGTTGGGATAGTCTATTTGACGCAAGAGTTACAGCATCTGATATGCTTAACTTATATTCAGAAGCTATTGAAAATATGGAAAAGAATCCAAATATCCCTCAACTATTTCGGGATATTTTCAACAATGCTTATCTACCTTATCGCGACCCAGAAACATTAAAAATGTTTTTAAAAACCATTGGGGAATTTGAATATACTCACAGTGAAAAACTCGGAGATGCTTTTGAATATCTACTATCAATTATGGGTTCACAAGGTGATGCTGGCCAATTCAGAACACCAAGACACATAATAGATTTTTTAGTTGAAATAGTTGCACCAAGCAAAACAGATACAGTTTTAGACCCTTCTTGTGGTACAGCAGGCTTTTTAATTTCTGCATTCAAATACATTAAAGAAAAAAACAAAAATGAATTAACACCTGAACAAAGAAAAAAGTTAATTCAAAACTTTGTAGGTTATGATATTTCACCAGATATGGTTCGTTTAAGTTTAGTTAATTTGTATTTACACGGATTTTCTGAGCCTCACATATTTGAATATGACACATTAACTAGTGAAGAACGTTGGAACGAGAATTTTGATGTAATATTAGCAAACCCACCTTTTATGACACCTAAAGGAGGAATTAGACCTCATAAAAAGTTTAGTATTCAAGCAAATAAATCTGAAATTTTATTCTTAGATTATATATTAGAACATTTATCTGGCAGTAAAAAAGCTGGTATTATTATACCTGAAGGTGTTTTGCATAATAATTACGCTTCATACAAATCCATACGTGAAAAACTAATAAAAGAAAATTTATTATACGCTGTAGTAGAACTTCCTCACGGAGTTTTCAAACCTTATGCTAGTGTTAAAACTCATATTCTTTTTGTAGATAAAGAAATTGCGAAACAAAAAAAAGAAATTTTATTTGTTCAAGTTGAAAATGATGGATTTACTCAAACTGGTGCAAGAAAACCAGTAAAAATGAATGACTTAGGAGAAGCAAAACGACTTATTGAAACTTTTAAATCAACTGATAAAATAGATAGTAAATCATTAAAGTTCAACACAGTTAATAAATCTGAAATTTTAAATGATAAATGTTTGAGTTTAGTTGGAAGAAGGTATAAAGCTATTCATTATGCGAATAGTTCTAATTATCCAACCCGTAAACTTGACAAAAAACTAATTAAGGTATTTAAAGGGAATTCAGGAGCACAAAGTACTGAAGAAGGTAAATATAGATTTGTTGTAACTGCCGAAAATTTCAGAACATCCAAAAATTACGCTTTTGATTGTAAAGCTATATGTGTGCCTATAGTTTCATCTACTGGTCACGGACACGCTAGTGTTAGAAGATTACACTATATAGAGGGAAAATTTGCCTTAGCAAATATAATGTGTGGTATAGAAGTATTAGATGAAAGTATATTACTTCCTAAGTATTTATATTTCATATTATCAGCAATGAAAGAAGAAATATTAGCCTCTTTAATGACAGGAACTTCTAATGTTTCTTTAGATAAAGATGATTTATATGACATTGAAATTCCTTGTCCTGATATTAAGACTCAACAAAAAATTATTCAATCTCAGTTGAACACAGAAAATGAAATTTTTGAAATGAAAAAAAAGATAAAAGCCAATCTGAACAAGCTCGCAAACGAAGGAAAAAAGATATGGAATTAATCCAACGCTCAAAGCCATACACATTTGCAATTCGCACCAGCCAACGCTAAAGCCAAAAATTACAAAAGAGTATGTCTTTTGCCAACGCTAGCAAGTTTGCGGAAAGAAAAAGCCAGTGTACAACACCGTATATAATTTATTGCTAGTTTTAGCTTATTTACGAAAATCCTTGCAGACTTTAAACCTGTGTTTTATTTACTACTTTAGTGCTTAAAACACGCAACAAACCATATACAACAACGTTGCCAAACATAAATAAGTAGAGTAAAGGAATGAATAAGAAAATAGAAGAGGAAGTATGAAAAATATGAAAATTATGAAAATAGAAAGATTGACAAGTTTAGAAAGTAAAATTGAATTATATTCCGATAGAGAACATTTTTTTGATAGTATTGAAGAATTACTAATAAATGAAATACAAAATGAGAAAGATGGAGATAACAGAAAAATATATGTAGATTTATTAGAGTCTATAGAGGGTTATGAATTAGAGGAATATAAATCACATCTAAAAGAAAGACCTAAAAAGGGATTTATTGAATATTATTTATCTTTAACTAATAATTTTAAAAGTGTAGTCTCTGGTGAAATAACACATTTAGAATTAACGAAGTAAATGGTCTGAAAACAGATTGTTTTCAAATAAGAATCTCAATTCAGTAATTGAATTGATATAAATACAACGAAAAACAATACTTCTACTTTCAGTATCTTTTTTGTGATTTTCAAAAATTTGGAAAAGAGTAATTAAGTTTTTATTAACTATAACATTATAACTGAATCTATGACCTCTTTCGTTAATAGTTTCTGAAAGGTATTTAATGTAGTAAATTGATTTTGTTTCTTTATTTACTTTAAAACCTTGTTCTAATAAATAATCGTGAATAAAAGAATACATAATTAATAATTTAGTTTAATGAAAAAGACATTAGAATATAAAATACTGAAATACTTATCTAAAAATAATAGTTTGGATTTTATAAACGTTGCTCCTTTGGAAAGTAATTTTGAATTAATACAAAGTACAGTTAACGTTTTAAAATTAAGAAATCTTTTAGAACATAAATTGAATCCGAAAGGAGTAAAAGACGAAAAAGGAACAAGTCGATTCCCTGAAATTTTAGATTGTAAAATAACATTATTAGGAAGAGAATATTTATCGAATATTAATAAATCTACTATCGAAGTAGATTTAGCAGAATCTAATATTATATCAAATAAACAGAATACAAGGTTTTCTAAAATTAATATTGGATTTATGATATTTAATGCCATTTTCGTAATCGCTAACATTATGATATCAATATACAGAAAGTAATGACTTGACCGATAGCTATAAAAATATTACCCACTAAAAGTATTTTTGTGTTTAAAGCAAATTTTTCTTGTTCTGACATAATAAATAAAGGTTAAATCACAACAAAGGAATTGAAAAACGAATAATTACGTTAGGCAACACCGTGTATAAATAATTTTTGCTTTATCGCTTTAAATTTACTTACTCTTTCTTTAGATAATGTACTTACAATTCTGAAAATAATTAATTTTAAATCCAAAACTATTAATACACAAACACGTTGTGGTTTATATATAATAGAAATACAGAATTATAAAATAAATGAGAAAAAGAATATATTTAATACTTTTATTTGTTTCTTGTTTCGTATTCGGACAAGAAATTGATATTACGCTCCCAAAAAGCTATGGAAATAAAATTAGTTTCAGCAATCAATTTATTACTCCTTTATTTAATGTTTACTTAAATAAAAATGGGAAAGTTCGTTTTGAAAATATTGATTTATCCATAGAACAATTAGGAGATTCAATTCACAAATATGTAAATAAATTAGATCCAATAAACAGAATTAGTTTAATAATTCAAATTTATGCAGATAAAGATACTTACTATAGTAATGTTGAGAAAGTAAAGTCCCAAATGACTAAAGCCTTAGCTTTAAGAGCAATGTATAGAACTGGAATTGTGGAAGATATTAATAGTGGGATTATGGTAAGACTGAATGGTACTTCCTTAGATTCAGACTATAAACTATTAGAATCAATGAAAGAAATAAATCAAAATATGGGAGTTGGACAAGATTCTATATTTGAAATGATTGATAATTTATATGAATTAAAGTTTAATAAAGCTAAAGCGATTTTGAAATCTTATAAGTATAAGAAAATGAAAATTTATAGTAATAAAAAACTAATAATCAATGGTGAAAAATACAATTTAAATGATATGCAAAAAATATTTAAAGAACTTAAAAATGTTGATTTTATTATCACTTATTTAAATCCTAAAATGACCTATGATATTTACTTGAAAAATTTAGCATTATTGAAAAAGGTGTTCAAGGAGAATAATATATTTCTTCCAATTATTGAGATATCTAGAGATTTAGAAAAAATTATGAAAAAAAGAAAACAGGAAATTTAAAAAATACAAACCTCAACACCGTATAAACTTTATTGCTGGTTTTGGCTCACTTGGGAAATTCCTCCGGAATTTCGCCGTTCGTGTTTTATTTACTAAATTCACTACTTAAACAACGCAACAAAGCTTATACAACAACGTTGTGCTTCATTAAAAACAGAAATAAAAACCAATGAATTCAAGCATTGAAAATATAGAAATCAATTACAATGGGAAAAATGTCAAAGGAAAAAAATTGACAGTTTATTCAGAGTTAAATATTGACATAAATACGGCTTGGAATGAAGTTCAAAAAAGTTCATTACTTGAATTTGTTTGTAAAGGAAAAGTAACATTTAAACCTGTTGAATCTGAATTTCCAGAATATTGGAAAAAAAGTATGAACATAAAGACAAAAATGCTGATTTATGGATTAATACCTTTCGGCGGAATTCATTTACTTAAATTTATGAACATTGATCATCAGAAATTCTCAATACTTACGAATGAACAAAATTCATTTGTGAAAATTTGGAATCATAAAATTCGTATGGAACAAATTGACCAAAACAAGATGAAGTACAAAGATGAAATTGAACTGTACGCAGGAATATTAACAAATTTTGTAACAAAATGGGCTGAATCATTTTATATTCATAGACAGAAAAGATGGAAAATAATTACGGATGAAATAAAAACGAAAGCACAACACCGTATATAATTTATTGCTGGCTTCTCGCCTACTTACGAAAGTCCTCGCGGACTTTCTTGGTTGGTAATTATTTACTAAATTAGTTGCTT
>NZ_JALCZP010000040.1:0-10297 GCF_023555435.1 Polaribacter sp. Z014 | reverse complement strand
ACATTGAATAGTAAATCCTTCTTTATTTAAAAGTATTGCTTTTTCATTCCATGATTTGTATTCTGTTTTATCTGGGTAGGCAATAACTTTATACTTTTTTATAGCTTGTAGCATTTCTTTTTTAAAACCTGTTTTACTACCTGTAGCTAACCATAGGAAATTTGGTGTTACTATACTCATTATTACGGCAGTTTTTTTAGATTCCACAATGCAAATTGTATCACTTTTTTTAATATTGAATACGTTGTGTAAACCCAATAAGCATTGTTGTAATACAAAGTTGTCTAACTTTTATTACTTGTGCATCGAACTAAAATGATTATAAGGTTGTTTCACTCTTTTACCTGTGTTACAATTGTACAACATAATTTTACCACCTCTTATTTTTAGCATCTATTTGCCAAAATATAGTTGCTCCTTGCCAATAGTTTGTAATACTAATGTTGTACGTTTTTATGGCTTGTATTACATTTTTTAGACTAAAATGCCATATTAAATAGGTAATAAAATTACTTTGTTGCAATGTATCACAAGTATTGTGTTACAATTTATTTATTGTGATACGTTGGTTGTATTACAGTTGTTTGGTTTCAAGATGATTTTGCAATTCCAATCGATAAGGAAATAGATGAAAAACTAAAAGAGATACCTTATCACAAATTATTTGGTTCATATAAGAATTAAATTTTTTCTTCTATATAAATTAATACGGAGTATAATTAAGTGTTTAATTTTTAGTCAACCTATTTCAGGAGGCTTCAATTTTCTTTTAAAATGTTTTTCTTCTTTAGTTCTATCTCTTTTGCTAATGTTTTGGGTAGCGACTTTTTTGACAAATCGACGCCAGTAATGATTTCCATATCTGCAATAATATCTTGCTGAAAGTCCTTTACAAACTCCAGTTCTTCAATACGTTCCTTTAGTTTTTTAATTTCATCTAATTTACTCATACCTGTTTTTTGTTGGACTAAAGTACTATGTTTTTTGATCCAATACCCAATTGTCGTCCTTGGAACCTCATATTTTTTGGAAGCAAAGTTAGTGGAAATCTGACCATTTTGAATTTGGTCAACGACAGATAATTTGAGTTCAAGTGTTACTTTTTGGTAGCTTTTTTTTCGCCAGTGTTCTTTTTGTGTTTTCATAAGTGACTATAATTAAATGTTTAATTTTTAGTCAACCTATTTCAGGACGCTTCATTTTTTAAATGACACCTAACGTCTCCGTATATGAAACGTAGCGTGTAAAAAGACACTTTCGTTTCGGATTATACACGAGCCGATTTTTTATTTTTTCTATTTATCTTTAATTTTCTAAATATACAAAAATAAAAAATTGGCGGACTTAACAAATAAGCAAAAACCTCTCGGAAAGCCTGTAATAGCTATGTTTTATATACATTGTTGTGCATAGTGCTTTTCACGTTCAGCTTGGTTTTCCGATGTTTTTTGTTTAGTTCAGATGTGAGCGTTGGCAAGACATACTCTTTTACAGTTTTGGCGAAGCTTGGATGATGCGACTGTAAATGTGTATGGCTTAAGCGTTGGCATTTCGGTTATCGATTTTTCAATTTAGCACCAAATTTTTACGCAATGTTACTCAATCCCAATTCATTTTCTGTAATCTAACTGCATTTAAAATTGCTAAAAGTGCCACACCTACATCTGCAAAGACCGCTTCCCACATTGTAGCTAATCCACCTGCTCCTAAAATCAACACAATCACTTTCACTCCAAATGCCAAGCCTATATTCTGCCAAACAATTTTTCGAGTGGAACGACCTATTTTTATTGCTCTGACCACTTTTGAAGGTTGGTCGGTTTGAATAATAACATCTGCGGTTTCAATTGCAACATCACTTCCTAAACCACCCATTGCAATACCAACATCACTTGCTGCTAAAACTGGTGCATCATTTATTCCATCGCCAATAAATGCAATTTTGTTTTCTGGATTTTTCTTTAATATTTCTACTTCATTCAATTTGTCTTCGGGCAATAATCCACCTTTGGCTTGTTTGATATTTAATTCGGATGCTACTTTTTGGGTAATGGAATCTTTATCGCCCGAAAGCATCATAATAGTTGTTATTCCTATCTTACGTAAATTAATAATTGTTTCTTTTGCATCTTCCTTTAATTCATCTGCAATAACTACATAACCAGCAAATTTATCATTTATAGCAACTAAAACAATGGATTCTACAATCGAGTTGGTTTCTTTTGCGACTTCAATTTTATTGGCAGTCATTAAAGCCTTATTTCCAACTAAAACAGATTTTCCGTTTACGATTCCTTTTAAACCCTTTCCTGCGATTTCTGATACATCGGAAGCTTTAAAATCTGCGCCTTCTGCTTTATATTCCAAAATGGCTTTGGCAATTGGATGTGTGGATTGTTCCTCCATTGCCATTAGGTATTTCATAAATTCGGTTTCTTCCCAACCGATTGCTTTTACCTCTTTAATTTTGAAAACGCCTTTTGTAACTGTTCCAGTTTTATCCATAACCAGCGTGTTTATTTTGGTCATAGCATCAAGGAAAGATGCACCTTTAAATAAAATTCCATTTTTTGAAGCTGCTCCCAATCCACCAAAATAACCCAACGGAATTGAAATTACCAACGCACAAGGACAAGAAATTACAAGAAATATCAAGGCACGATACAGCCAATCTCTAAATACATAATCATCCACAAAAAAGTAAGGTAAAAACGTAACTCCAATTGCCAAGAACACAACGATTGGTGTGTAAATACGTGCAAATTTTCTAATGAACAATTCGGTTTTTGATTTTCTGGCTGTGGCATTTTGTACCATATCGAGAATTCTTGCAATGGAACTATCTTTAAATTCTTTAGTGGTTTCAATTTCAATCACACCATCGAGATTAATACTTCCTGCAAAAACTTTTTCACTTTTGGCAATCGTATTAGGTTTGCTTTCGCCTGTTAAAGCTGCTGTGTTAAACGAACCTTTATCAGAAAGTAAAATACCATCTAATGGCACTTTTTCGCCAACACGAACTTGTACTTTTTCGCCAATTTCTACAGTTTCAGGATTAACCGAAATAAAATCATTATTTCTATACACCAAAGCCTCGTTTGGTCTTACGTCGAGCAACGCTTTTATGTTCGATTTTGCCCTATTGACTGCTGCATTTTGAAACAATTCGCCAACTGCATAAAATAACATAACCGCAACACCTTCGGGATATTCGCCAATAATGAATGCGCCAATTGTGGCAATTGACATTAAAAAGAACTCTGTAAAAACATCGCCTTTTTTTATGCTATTCCAACCTTCTTTTAAAACTGGAAATCCAACTGGTAAATAAGCGATGCTATACCAAATAATGCGAATCCAATCTTTAAAAAATGCAACATCAAAGTAATCTAAAGCAATACCAACAATAAGTATTATGAAGCTTACTATTGCTGGAATATATGCCTTAAAATTATTCGGTTTACTTCCGTGATTATGACCATCATCGTGACTGTGTTCTTTTTCAGAATTTGGATTTAGGTCTTTTAAATTAAGTTTTTTCTTTTTCATTTATATTCAATTATATTGTAAAAATGCTTAAAAAATAAGTGCAATGGAAGTGCATTTATTGACCACTACATTTATCGCAAATACCTTTTACTACCAAATTTATATCTTCGGAAATAAACCCGTTTGGCACTTTAATCTGTGGGATTTTATGTTCTGTTAAACAAACGGTTTCATTGCAATTATTGCAATGGAAATGTAAATGTAAATCGGTTTCAATTTCGCAATTACAACCTTTTTCGCAAAGTGCATATTTGGTAATTCCTGTGCCATCATCTATTTGATGAACGATTGCTTTTTCTTCAAATGTCTTTACCGTTCTGTACAAAGTTGTTCTATCTGCTTTTTCAAAAGCGTTTTCAATATCGCTTAATGTTACCGCTACTTGCTTTTGTGCAAGAAACTTATAAATAAGTAATCGCATTGCCGTAACTCGTATATCTTTTGACTCTAATAATTGTTCTATTGTTTGCATAATTAATGTGCGTGTTCTGCTTCGCCCTTTTTCATTTCTGCAATTAGGTAGTACGCATTGTTATAAGCAAACTTTGTATTTGTTGCTATTTCTTCGGAAAATTGAATTGCTACCCAATCGCCATCTTTATCTCCCAAAATAACCTCAATTGGTTTAAAACTCCAATCCACATTTTCTTTTTCAACTGAAAACACATAAAATTTGTCGCCTTCTTTTACAATAGCACTTTCTGGCAATGCCATTGTTTTAGTGCTTTCTGTCTGTATTCTACCTTGAATGTACATTCCTGGAATTAAATTTCCTTTTTTGTTTTCAATTTCTGCGTGAACGTGAACCGCTTTTGGGTTATCCTCAAAAGTTTTGCTTACTGAATATATTTCTGCACTCAATTCATCATCTTCAATAGATTGTATATTAAAGGTAACTTTTTGACCTTTTTTTACTTTGTAAACGTCTTTTTCAAAAACCATTAAATCTGCGTGAACGTGATGCGTATCTACAATTTCAAAGAGTTCGGTTTGTGGTTCAACATATTGTCCTGTTTTCACTTCCACCTTTTGCACATAACCTTCAATGGGACTGCGTAATGCTACACGTTGCGCTATCGTACCATTTGCGACTGAATTTGAATTAATATTCAACAATTTTAACTGTGCTGCCATTCCATTAACCATAGCTTTTGATGCGTCATATTCTGCTTCTGCTTTTTGAAAATTTGCACCAGAGCCTACACCTGCATTATATAATTTTTGTTGTCGTTCATAGTTTTTCTTTAGAAAAGTGCTGTTGCTATACGCATTCAAATAATCGGTTTGCATTTGTATAATATTGGGATGTGAAAGGTATGCAACAACTTGACCTTTGTTTACTTTGTCGCCTTCAATCACTTCAATAGAAACCACATTTGCACCAACAACCGAAGTCATGGCAGCTTCATTTTGTGGTGGCACTTCCAAAGTTCCGTTTGCTTCTACATAGCCACTCATATTGCGTGAGGTAATGGTGTCAATTTTCATTTTTAAGGCTTCAAATTGTTGTGATGATAACATAACTTCTTCTCCTTCGTGATGTTCTTCTTTAGGATTAGTACTGGTTTCCTCATCGTGTGCGTGTCCATCTTCTTCATTGTGATTTTCTTTGTTGCCACAAGAGGCAGCTGAAAATGACAATATTAAAATTGTCAAGATGATATATAGTGTGTTTTTCATAGTTCTAATTTTTAAAATATTGTAATTCAAAAGTGCTTTCTAAATAATTTGCCAAAGCTGTTTGTGCTTCAATTTCGCTCTGAATAGCTTCTTTTATAAGTTGTGTAAATGCCGAATAATCAATCTCGCCTTCTTTGTAAGCGAATAATGCGCCTGTTTTTTGGTCTTTTGTAAGTGGTAATACTTGTTCTTTATAAAAGAGCCACGATGTTTTCCACTTTAGATAGTTTTCTTTGGCTTGAATAAATTTAGATTCAACTTCGTTTTGTCTGAATTGAATATTAGTTTCGGCAATTTGTTTGTCAATTTTTGCAGTTCTAATATTCGCTTTTGTTGTGCCAGATAGAAATGGAATTGATATACCAGCTTGATAGGTGTAAAAACCAGAATTACCATTTACGTTTTGCAAACCACCTTGAAGATTGAATTTGGGTAGATTTTCGGCTTTTGCAACTTTGTAATTTGCTTCTGCTTCATCTATTTGAATTTGCGCAAGGTTATATAAAGGATGTTCTTTTGCATTGAAATCGTTTATATCAATTTCATTAGTGATATCCAATTCGTCTGGTACGTTATAAAATTCATCCGAAACGAGCCATAGATTCAACTGCTGTAATGCAATTAGATAGTTGCTCTTTGTTTGCAAAAACTTGTTTTGAATTTGTAAAGCTTGGTTTTTAGCTGCGGAATATTCCAGTTTCGAAATGGCTTCCACTTCATAATTTAATTCCACCGCTTTTTCAAAATTGGTGTAAATGGAATCCAATGCTGCATACAGATTATAATTTTGTTTACTCTGAAAGGCATTTGACCACGCTTTTTTAACTTCCAATTCCAATTCTAATTCTGAAAGTTGAAAGGCTTTTTGCGCTAATAAAATACGCTGCTCCTGTAATTTTCGTTTTGGCGCAATACCAAAGACATCAATATTTGATTGTCCAATACCAACTGTGGTATAAATTCCTGTTCCATTATTGATTTCTTCGCCACCTGTAAAAATTTGAGTTGTGCCAAAATCATAAGCGGTACCTTTTAATTGTTGCTGTTTTTCAATTTCCAACTGCCTTTGTTTTAAACTTGGATAGTTTTCTTTTGAAATCTTTACAGCTTCATCCATTGAAACAGTCGGCAACGTATCATTTACTTGTTGTGCATTTCCTGTTATTGGCAATAAGAACAAAAATGCTACCATTGCAGTAACTGTTACCACTTTTTTATTAGGTCTAAACGTGAACGATTTATTTTCCACCCAATGATATAAAATTGGTAAAACGAATAAGGTTAATAATGTAGATGTCAACAATCCACCAATAACTACTGTTGCTAAAGGTCGTTGTACTTCTGCGCCTGCTGATGCTGAAATTGCCATTGGTAAAAATCCCAAAACATCTGTAAAAGCAGTTAGCATAATAGGTCTTATTCTTCGTTTTGTACCTTCAATAATTCTGTCTTTAAGATTGGTAACGCCTTCATCTTTTAGCTCGTTTAATCCGCTAATCATTACCAAGCCATTTAAAACAGCAACACCAAACAAGACAATAAAACCGACACCTGCCGAAATGCTGAAAGGCATATCACGTAACCACAATGCAAAAACACCTCCAATGGTTGCCATTGGGATAGCGATGTAAATCATTAAAGTTTGTGGAAGTGATTTTAGTGCAAAATAGATTAACACAAAAATCAACAGTAGCGCAATTGGTACAACGGTTTGTAAACGGTTGCTTGCACGTTCCAAATTTTCAAAAGCACCACCATACCGAATAAAATATCCTGATGGCAGTTCGAGGTTGGCATCCAGTTTTGATTTAATTTCAGTTACCAACGATTTTACATCACGACCTCTCACGTTAATACCTACGTAGGTTCTTCGGTTGGTATTATCTCTACTTATTTGCATTGGACCAGCTTTGTAGCTGATGTCTGCAACTTCACGTAGCGGAATTTGAGTTCCTGATGGTAAATTGATATACAAATTCTGAACATCTGAAATATCTGTTCGATTTTGAGAATTTAAACGCACCACCAAATCAAAACGTTTTTCGCCTTCAAAAATAACGCCTGCTGTTCCACCTGCAAATGCAGATTGTACGATTTGGTTTAAAGTATTTATTTGAAGTCCGTATTGTGCTAATTTACTTCGGTTATAGGTAATTGTCATTTGTGGTAAGCCTGTGGTTGCTTCCGCTTTCATATCGCCAATACCTTCAGTTCCTGCGATTATTTTGGTAATTTCTTCTGCTTTTTGTGACAGTATATTTATATCTTCTCCATAAATTTTTATGGCAATATCTTCACGGACACCTTCGAGTAATTCATTAAAACGCATTTCTATGGGTTGGGTAAATTCATAGTTTACTCCAGGAATTATCTCAACTGCTTTCTTTATTTCTTCAATGAGTTCATCTTTTGTCGAAACAGTAGTCCATTCGCTTTTAGGTTTTAGAATTACAAAAACATCTGCTAAATCCATTGGCATTGGGTCGGTTGGAATTTCGGCAACACCAATTTTACTGACTATTTTTTCAACTTCAGGAAATTTCGCTTTTATAATTTGCTCAACTTTAGTTGTTGTTTCAATCGTTTCTGTAAGTGAACTACCTGGTTTTAAAATAGCGTGAAAAGCAATATCGCCTTCATCAAGTTGTGGTATAAATTCGCCACCCATTTTGCTGAACGTAAACAAAGCAATTCCAAAGAGAACTACCGAAATACTTATTATTAGTTTTCCTTTAGATAAAGATTTTTCTAATAAAGGTTGGTATTTACGTTCTACCCAATGCACAAATTTATCTCCATAAGATTTTTTATCAGATTTTGGTGCTCGCAGAATTAATGCAGACATCATTGGCACATACGTTAAACAAAGTACCATTGCGCCAATCATTGCGAAAATAAACGTTAATGCCATTGGCTTGAACATTTTACCTTCAATCCCTTCCAAAGCTAAAATGGGAAGGAATACAATCAATATGATAAGTTGCCCAAAAAATGCAGCGTTCATCATCTTTTTTGATGCGCTGGAAGCGACGCCATCACGTTCTTTAGATGTCAATTTTTTCTTCTTATAGAGTTGGGAAGCTATTAGGAAAACGGTGCTTTCTACAATAATTACAGCACCATCAACAATAATCCCGAAATCTATTGCGCCCAAACTCATTAGGTTTGCCCAAACATCAAAAACATTCATTAATATAAATGCGAATAATAAGGATAATGGAATCGTTGAAGCTACTATTAAACCACCTCGCCAATTTCCTAAAAGGAAAATAAGAACGAAAATTACTATTAAAGCACCTTCAATAAGATTGGTTGAGACGGTTGATGTGGTTTCTGCAATTAGTTTACTTCGGTCTAATAAGGGTTCGATGGTAACACCTTCTGGTAAGGACTTTTCAATTTGAGCAATTCGGGTTTTTACATTTTTAATTACTTTGTTTGAATTGGCACCATTTAGCATCATAACCATTCCGCCAACCACTTCGCCATCGCCATCTTGCGTCATTGCACCATAACGGATTGCAGCACCATATTGAACTGTCGCAATGTCGCCAACGGTAATGGGAATGTTGTTTAAATTCTTTATAGTAATACTTTTAATATCCTCCAAACTACGCACCAAGCCTTCTCCACGAATAAAATTAGCTTGATGGTTTTTTTCGATATATGCACCACCTGTATTTTGGTTGTTGGCTTCCAAAGCTTCAAAAACATCGGTAATTGTTATTCCAATTGCCTTTAATTCGTTTGGGTCAACAGCAACTTCGTACTGCTTGATTTTACCACCAATGGCGTTAACTTCAACAACACCTTCTACCATTGCCATTTGGCGTTGGATAATCCAATCTTGCATCGTTCGCAAATCTGTAATGGAATATTTGTCTTTATATTCTGGATTTACTTTAAGTGTGTATTGGTAAATTTCTCCCAATCCCGAAGATATTGGACCCATTGTTGGTTTGCCAAAACCATTTGGGATTTCTTCCTTGACTTCGTTTAATTTTTCAGACACTAATTGACGAGGTAAATATGTTCCCATAGCATCATCAAAAACTATGGTTACAACAGATAAGCCAAAGCGCGAAATAGAACGGATTTCCTTGACATCAGGCAAATTACTCATTGCAACTTCTACAGGATAGGTTACAAATTGCTCAATGTCCTCTGTTCCTAAATTTGGTGCTTGTGTAATGACTTGTACTTGATTGTTGGTAATGTCTGGAACAGCATCAATTGGTACTTGGGTCATACTCCAAATACCTGCTGCCACAATGGTTAGCGTTAGCAAACCAATAATGAATTTGTTATTGATTGAAAAATCAATGATTTTATTAATCATATAAAAGGTGTTAATTCAGTTAAACATATCATTTTGCGCGAAGCGCAAAATAAAAGCGAAGCAACGCTTGCATTAAAAAGCGTTACGTTTGGATATAGATATCCTTAAAAAAAACTGAATTATGCCCTTGGTGGCTGTAAAATGGAAGAGGTAAAATCTTTTTCTGTACCGTTTAGGTGTAGAAAATCTTGAGTAGAAATAAGAGTTATATCGAGTGTTAAATCAGCAAAGTGCAAATATGTTGCGCTAATATGGCAACATTGACAAATACAAAAAGGGGAACATAAATCTGAATCTTGGTGCTGATGGTCATTATCCATAGCTTGTGAGATTTCAGTTTTAACATCATTATCAGACACAACGTAATCTGCACAAGGTGTTAGATTAAGTGCGAAAATGTAAATTGACAATATGAATGCTAAATGTTTCATTGATGCAAATATATGAATTTATTAATGCAATGGTGTTGCAAAGATGTTCATTGGTTTGTTCGGATTTGTGCGGTGGGAAGAAACAGCTCTTTTATTTTTTTGTGCGTTGGCTTATGTGGTTGGAAAAAATGAATGTGCTGTTTGAGCGTTGGCTTTTTTAGTTCAAATGTTCGATTTTAGCACGATTTCCGCATTATGCACAACGTTGTTGTATAAGCTTTGTTGCGTTGATTAAGCAGTGAATTTACTAAATAAAACACGAACGGCGAAATTCCGGAGGAATTTCCCAAGTGAG